>DAOLZE010000037.1:0-14473 GCA_035426125.1 Rhodocyclaceae bacterium | reverse complement strand
GCGCCTCCAGATGATCGCGCCCCGCCAGCAACGCCGCCGCCATTTCATTGATGCCTTCTTCGAGAATGTGCAATGTTCCTGCCGGGTGTTGCGGGACACGTACATCAAGATTACCGTCATGAATCTGCATCACGGTTTTTTGCAGGGCAAGGATTGGTTCTGTCACGTCGCGGCTGAGGCGCCGTCCAAGCAGCGTTCCAACCAGCAGCGTTCCAAGAAATATCAATGTCGTTACGATCAGGGTATTCCGCTTGCTTTCCACCACGGCGGCGCGCGACATTTCCACACTCACGCTACCGAGCAGCGTCTGCGGGATTTTTGCCGCAGGGATGTTGTCTTCGTACGTTTTGTCCAGTACGAGCGGCGCTTCAAATACAGGAATTGTGCGATGAATCTTTGTGTGAAAAAACAGTGCCTCACCATTCGGGGATGAGCCCTGCCAGCCATCGGAAAGAAGATTTACATTTATGGCCAGTTTCGGATTGCCGAGGCTGATGAGCAATATCCCGTCACTGTTGTAAAAGGTCACTGCGGCGACATCCGCTTCGTGTTTGACAGAATCAGCAAGCCGCCGTAGTTCGGCAACATTTCCCGAGAAGGCGCCATATTCTGCAGCCGAAGCCAACTGGCGAGTCAGCAATGCCCCACGGCTTGCCAGGGTTATGTCGGCGTCATTGTAACGAAGGGCAATCAAATACGACGTCAGTGTCAGGCCGATAAATGCCGCCGGTACCAGCGCCACAAACAACACACGCCGGCTGATATCCGAAGTTTTCAAGATGCGCAGATTTCACAGGGAAAGGGGCATTCTCCATGCCGCGGGAGCTTCGGGCAAGGAAAATCTGCGGAAGGAAGATTCGCGGCAGTTCCAAAGATCCGGCCAGGCCAGGCACGAAACGGTATCGTGGGAAGTTTTCTCTGGAACGCGATGGTGGTCAGGTGGCGGCGGAGGTGCCGGCAATGTTGTGGACTGCGCCGGATATCGATTGCGATTGTGGTTGCGTCTGTATTTGCGCCTGTCCCTGCGCCGTTTGAATCAGCGGCGAAATGACATTTTCGGGAATGTCGTCGTCGATTTTGATTTGCAGCAGATCGAGAACCTGGCGCGCGACGCCGCGACAGGCATTGGCGAGTGGGGTCGGGAATGTAGCGGGGATATTTTTTTGGAGCAACAGTTTGCTGGCGGAAAGTGCATGGACTGGTTCCAGAATGCGATCCCGGTACTGCGCAAGAAATTCATCAACCGCCTTTTCCGCCGTTTCGTATTGCCATGCATTGGTCGGCCACTGCGTCGGCACGGCATAAGCACGAGGAAAGAGTTCAAGGTCGCGAGTAACGGTCCGGATATCCTCATGGGAATCGCGAAATGGCAACAGCACCAGGTCCGCGAGGCCATATAGCTTGCGATCCATTTCGCTGCGATTTCCGCCGCCGTCAATCACGCCGAGCCAGGACTTCAGCGAACGAATCTTGTCGACAACTTTTGTCAGCGCCTCATGCGAACGCGCATCGGCGGTCAGATAGCGGCGATTGAGTGGATTGAGCGGCTCGCGGCAGGTGTCGGTCAACACGCAAACGGAGCGCTGCCCGACCAGCCCAAGCCCCTGGCAGAGCATATGCGAAAGCGTGGTCTTGCCGGTGCCGCCCTTGTTGCCAATGACGCAGATGATGTCTGCCATAATCGCCCTCCATTTGTTTGGCCTGCCCACCGCGATGTTGAACGGGACGCACGCCAGGAACGGATTATTGGCGATCAGCCTGTTCAGTGATGCTGTGAAATGCAAGGCAATCGGGCCGCAATTTGTGCAATGGAGAAACTGCACCCGTTTGTCCGGCTGGCCGAACCGTGCAGGGTATAATTTTCGCCATGCATTCCCACCTGCTTACCGGGCTCAATCCGGAACAACTGGCCGCCGTCACCCTGCCGCCGCAGCATGCGCTGATTCTGGCCGGCGCCGGCAGCGGCAAGACACGCGTTTTGACGACACGCATCGCCTGGCTGATTTCGACCGGACAATGCGGTCCGCACGGAATTCTCGCTGTCACCTTCACCAACAAGGCGGCGAAGGAAATGCTTACGCGGCTGTCGGCGATGCTGCCGATCAACACGCGCGGCATGTGGGTGGGCACCTTCCACGGCCTGTGCAATCGACTGCTGCGTGCCCATCATCGCGAGGCCGGGCTGCCACAACTCTTCCAGATTCTCGACCAGGCCGATCAACTGTCGGCGATCAAGCGTTTGCTGAAAGCCTTGAATGTCGACGACGAAAAATATCCGCCGCGTGAAATGCAGCACTTTATCAACGCCCGCAAGGAGCAGGGCGAGCGTGCTGCTACCGTGGAAGCCTGGGATGGCTTCACGCGCCGCCGCGTCGAGATCTACGCGGCCTATGAGCAACAGTGCCAGCGCGAAGGTGTCGTTGATTTCGCCGAACTGTTGCTGCGCTCCCACGAACTGCTGGAACGCAACGAGGTGATCCGGCGGCATTATCAGCAGCGCTTCCGGCATATCCTGGTCGACGAATTTCAGGATACGAATCGGCTGCAATATCGCTGGCTGAAGCTGTTGGCAGGGTATGGTGGTGCTCATTCCCCTCTCTCCAGACCCCTCTCCCCGGAGGGGCGAGGGGAGGAAATGGACGCTGCGCGCGAGATCGGATCGGCGGCGATGTTTGCCGTCGGCGACGACGATCAGTCGATCTATGCCTTTCGTGGCGCCGATGTTGGCAACATGCGCGATTTCGAACGTGAGTTCAAGGTTGCCAATGTTGTTCGTCTCGAACAGAACTACCGTTCGCACGGCAATATTCTCGATGCCGCCAACGCCATCATCAAAAACAACGCCGAGCGCCTCGGCAAAAACCTGTGGACCGAGGCCGGCAGCGGCGAGCCGATCCGTGTCTTCGAGGCGCCTGGCGATCTCGACGAGGCGCGCTGGATTGTCGAGGAGATCAAGGCACTGGCGCGCGACGGCCATGCGCGCAGTGAAATCGCTCTACTCTATCGCTCCAATGCCCAGTCGCGCGTGCTCGAACACGCGCTGTTCAATGCCGGCCTGCCGTATCGCGTGTATGGCGGGCTGCGTTTTTTCGAGCGCCAGGAAATCAAGCACGCGCTGGCCTATCTGCGCCTGATTGCCAATGCTGACGACGATACGGCCTTCGCCCGGGTTGTTAATTTTCCGACGCGCGGCATCGGTGCGCGTACCCTGGAGCAGCTTGCCGATGCCGCACGTATGCAGCAATGCAGTCTGCATGCTGCAATCGGCTATCTGACCGGCAAGGCGCATGCTTCGCTGAGCGGCTTTACCCACTTGATCGGACGGATGCGCGACGGCAGCACTGACCTGCCGCTGCCCGAGGTTGTTGATCACGTCATTGCACTTTCCGGTCTGGGTGAACATTACCGCAACGATAAGGAAGGCCAGGATCGCCTCGAAAACCTCGATGAACTGATCAATGCTGCCGCCAGCTTCATCGCCGAAGAGGGTGCCTATGAAACGATGGCGACCGATGGCGGTGAGCTGGCCGCCTTTCTCGCTCATGCCTCACTTGAAGCCGGTGAGCACCAGGCCGGCGACAGCGACGATGCCGTGCAGTTGATGACCGTACATTCGGCCAAAGGGCTGGAGTTCAACGTGGTTTTTGTCAGCGGCCTGGAGGAGGGATTGTTTCCCCACGAGAATGCCGTGCTCGAAAAAACCGGGCTGGAAGAGGAGCGGCGTTTGATGTACGTCGCCGTCACGCGGGCGCGTCAGCGCCTCTATCTGTCTTTTGCGCAGACCCGCATGTTGCACGGACAGACGCGTTACAACATGGCATCGCGCTTTCTCGATGAAATTCCGCAGGGATTGCTCAAATGGTTGACGCCGCAGTTGCGCAACGTCTCCGCCCGATCGGAAGCAACCGCAGGCCCCGCGCGCAATGTGCAGACGCGTGGTTCAACACAGCGCACAACATCTGACAATGGTTGGCACATCGGGCAGAATGTAATGCACGATAAATTCGGCCGCGGCATTATTATCAACGCCGAAGGTTCAGGTACGGATGCTCGCGTCCAGATCAATTTCAGCCACGCCGGTACAAAATGGCTGGCGCTGTCCGTAGCAAAACTGGCGCCGGTCTAGCCGCCTGACGCCCGGAGACAAGACAATGACATCATCAGGAATACGTGTTCTGCTGCTCAATCCGCCCGGCGACGAGTTGTATCTGCGCGACAACTATTGCAGTTTCACATCCAAGGCCGACTATTACTGGCCGGCCATTGATCTGTTGGCGCAAAGCGGCATCCTTTCACAGTACTTCGACGTGCATGTGCGCGATGCGCTGGTCGACAAAAAGAGCTTCACCGATTGCCTCGACGACATTGCAAACATCAACCCGCAATTCGTGCTGATGGTTACCGGTTTCGCCTCCAAACACAACGACAACAACTTTCTGCACCAACTCAAGCAGCGCCTGCCCGGTATCCGTGTCATCGTCAGCGGCGGCTATCCATTTTTTCAGAAGGCACAGGCGCTGGAAGAAAACCCCGAAATCGATGCGATCCTCATGGACTACACGTCGAACGGCAGCGTCGCCTACATCAACGGCGACTATGCGAATGTCGTCGACATGCTCTATCGCGATGCCGGGGGGATTGTCGAATCGCCGAGTGATCCGGCGCGCAAGTTCAATTACCCGCCACCGCGCCACGAGCTGTTCCCGCTTGCGAAATATCGTATTCCCAACAGCAAGCGCCGCCCCTTCACCATCATGCTGGCCAGCCTGGGCTGTCCCTTCAAGTGCTCGTATTGTGTATTTGCCGGCGTACCTTACCAGTCTCGTGGAATCGAAAATATCATCGAGGAAATGCGTGTTGTCCGCGATCTCGGCATCAGGGAAATTTCCTTCATCGATCCAACCTTCACGATCAGCAAGAAGCGCACGCAGGATCTCTGCCAGCGCATGATCGATGAAAAATTCGATTTCACCTGGGTTTGTCTGAGCCGCTGCGACACCATCGACGAACCCACCGTCGATTTGATGGCCCGTGCCGGTTGTCACTCGATCCAGTTCGGCGTCGAGAGTGGCGAAAACGCGATTCTCCTCAAGCACACGAAAGATCTCAAGCTCGAAGAGGTTGAGGAAGCCTTCCGCTTATGCCGAAAATATCGCATCGATATCCTCGCCTATTTCATCATCGGTCTGCCTGGTGACGATGAAATTTCGATCCGCAAGACCATCGACTTCGCCAAGCGCCTCGATCCCGAGTTCGCCTCATTCACCGTGGCGACACCGGATTACGGCACGCGGTTGCGCGATGAGTGCGTCGAAAATAGCTGGATCAAAGTGGAAAACGACAATTTCGACAGTACCGATACCGCCATCATCGATTACGGCACCATCGCGCCCGCACGTATCCGCGCGCTGCACCGCACCGCTGTGCGCGAGTTTTATCTGCGTCCGAGTTACATCTGGCGGCAGATTCTGCGCGTGCGTTCGCTGGCCGACTTCACCGACAAGCTGCGCAATTTCCTCGAACTGCTGCGCAAGCAGATGCTGTAAATCTTGCGTCCAGGCACCAGGTACTAAGCGCGGCGTTTTTTCCGCACCTTGCCGACACCGGCCAGCTCGTTGTAGAGCGCCACAAACTCCTGCGCGAGCTTGTGCTGCGGATCGAAGTGAATCATCGGTGTCGATGCCTGATGTGACTCCCTGATTTTCACCGAGGATGACAGCATGGTTTCGAGCACTGGCAGCCCTTCCGCACGAAGCGCCTGCACCAGTTGCCGGGGCAGATTGGCACGCGGTTGATACTGGTTGATGACGATGCCCTCGACGCGCAGATGTTCGTTGTGGTCGGCCTGAATCTCGGCGACGTTGTCGAGCAGGGTATACAGTGCGCGGCGTGCGAACTCGTCACAGTCGAAGGGAATCAGGCATGAATCGGCGGCAATCAGCGCCGAGCGCGTGTAGTAGTGCAACGCCGGCGGCGTATCGATCCAGATATGGTCGTAACCTTCCAACGCATCGAGCGCCTCACGCAGCTTATATATCTTGTAGCGCGATTCGAGCTTGGCTTGCAATTCCTCAAGCGATGGATGGGAAGGTAGTAGATGCAGATTCTCGAACGGCGTGGCAACAATAAACTCTTCGGTTTCACGCGGCCGCAGTTTGAAATTGAGCATCTGGTCGAAAAAATCGGTGGCCGATAATTCCAGCGCATCGGTGGCGTCGCCGAGCAGATAGCGTGTCGAATTGGCTTGCGGATCCAGATCGATGATCAGGGTCTTCGCGCCCTGCGCCGCACCGGTAGCTGCCAGGTTGCAGGTAATGGTGCTTTTGCCGACACCGCCCTTCTGATTGAAAACGACACGCCGCATGATGCAATTCCCCGATTGAATGAAGGGACGCATTTTGCCACAGCAGGCTGCCGCAACACTATTCCATAGGATGTCGCGATATCGCGTTCTTTGCGCCTTGATATCCCATTTGGTTCGTAGCAGAATGCGCGGCTCAACTTATTTCGTGGTATCAAAATAGACGGTAACAACGATGGCATTCCTTGCGAGAGGCAATGGTGCAAATAGCTGTATGCTTGAGAACTGGTAAATTAGTTTGGCACAACCCCTGAAGTCGTTTTTCTACAGTCGCGTTGGTAGCGAAATCAATAAAAACCGGGCGTTGATATGGAAGCATGGATCTCTCAAAGCAATTCCGGCAAGCAGACCATGCTTTCGGCAGCATGCGCTCTGGCAGGCTTGGTTCTGGTGATCGGGTTTCGCAATTTCAACGGCTTCAATTCAAATGCCACGGCGGGTTTTTTCCTGGGGATGCTCCTGTTGCTCATCGGAGTTGCCGGTTTCCTGCTGAGCGGTACGCAGACTATTGTTGTGGATCCAAAAACGCGCCGAATAACGGTCGAGGATGCCAACCGTTTCGGCACGAAGAAGCGTTTGATCCCGTTCAGTAACATTGTTGAGGTCGGCATCGGCTATCTCGGAAAAAAATCAAATTACGTTACGTGGTACTACCTGGTACTCAAACTCAGAGACGGGAAAGAATATCCACTGTTCTCTCCCGGCCGTTTTTTTGAGGGGGGATCGGACAGATCCGTAGTGGCAGGCTGGAAGCGGCGTCTCGAGGGATACCTTGCCCAGTAAAGCGGGTGTCATGATGCGAATGGTCGAGGAGATTTTTGATGAAAGCGTCCGAAGACGACTCCACCGCCGAGCCTGACCGGATCAGCTATTTCGGGCGTATCGCCGCCTTGATCCTGGTGGCCGTCTGGGGCATGTCTCTGGCCGCCGTGGACTATCGCGATGCCGGCCTCATGGCCACATTCATGCACAATATTCTGCTGCCGATTCACGAGGCCGGGCATGTTTTTCTCAGACCCTTCGGTGAGTTCATGACCATTCTCGGCGGGAGCTTGTTTCAGGTGGCATTGCCCTTGGCGATCGGCATCTCATTTCTGTTCCGTCAGCGTGATCCATTTGGTGCGGCCATCTGCCTTTGGTGGGCGGGTGCCAGCGTGGTCGATCTGGCACCTTACATCTGGGATTCACTCAACCCGCAACTTGTTCTGCTGGGCGGTCACACCGGCGAAGATGGTCCGCACGACTGGATTTATCTGCTCGAACGGCTTGGCACTCTCAAGCGTGCACATGCACTGGGCGCGGCGGCGCATTATCTCGGCATATTCATGATGATCGCCGGGGTAACCTGGGGCGGTCATTGGCTTTGGCAGCGACGGTCTCTGGTGGTGCAGGACCGGCTGCCGTGAGAAGAACTGGAAAGCTGTCCGGATTCGTTTTACCATCCGGGCTGAGGCATGCGATTCCCGGCGTTAACCACGCGAACAAAAATTCCGTATCCTTTATTTTATTCCCTGAAAAATGACCGAACACCTTTTGCACTTTTTCCCCAATGGGTTGGCGCGCTACCTGATCGGCGGCCTGCTGATCGGCGCCGGTGTTGCCCTGCTTTTCATCACCACCGGCCGTCAGGGCGGCGCCAGTACCTTTCTGAGTGCCATCTGGTCCAGCGTCCTGAAGACGCCGTTCTTCCAGCAACCGCTGCTGCGTGACAGCCGACGCTGGCGTACTGTCTACGCGATCGGCATGCTGTTGGGCGGCGCCTTGTTTGCGTTATTTGGGTTACCAGTGGAAGCCACACATGTGCCCGCTTGGAAGTTCGCCATAGGCGGTGTGTTGATCGGCTTCGGCGCGCGCCTCGGCGGCGGCTGCACGTCGGGACATGGCATTTGCGGGATGGCTTCGCTCTCGGGCGGTTCCATACTCATGGTCTGCACTTTTCTTGGCACAGCGATCGCTACTGCGATGCTCCTCGCCAGATTCGGTGTTTGATCATGAACACTTCATCCAAAGCGCTCGACCATTTCGCAACACTCGCCAGCGGCGCACTCTTTGGCTTCGGCCTGGCCTGGTCCACCATGATTCGTCCGGAGTCGGTGCTTGCCTTCCTGACCTTTGACGATCTTGGCTTGTTGCTCGTGCTGGGTTGCGCCGTTGGCGTCAATCTGCTGGTCTTCCAGTTGCTGCCGCGCCTCCGTGCGCGTGCTCTTCTGGGCGGAGCGTTCGAAACACGACCATTCTGTCTGAATCGGCAGAGCCTCTGTGGCGGTTTTCTGTTCGGACTCGGCTGGGGGATTTGCGGCGTTTGCCCGGGACCTGCGCTGTCCGGTTTTGGCGCTGGTCTGGTTCTCGGCAATGTTGATCTGCTGGTTGTCCTTGTCAGCATTCTGCTCGGTGCCCTGTTGCATGGGTTGTGGGCTGGCCGCGTCACTGACGGCCCGGCTGCTTTCTGACGTGACATGTGCAGTTCGATCATGGCATTAGTGTCTGCCAAAGCATTTGCCGGTAGCCGCCGGAAACATCGCATATGAGTGTGTCTCACAGGCCGAGGCCGCGTATCGGCCTTGCGCTGGGGGGCGGCTCGGCGCGCGGTTGGGCACATGTCGGCGTGATTCGCGCCCTGGAAGAAGCCGGCATTCGCCCGGACCTGATCTGTGGGACGTCAGTCGGTGCGATGGTGGGCGCCGCTTATGCCGCCGGCGAACTGGATCGCTTCGAACAATGGCTGCTCGATATGAAAGTGAGCGACGTGGTCGGGTTCATGGATGTGAGTTTAAGCGGCGGGCTGTTCAAGGGCGAGCGGCTGATGGAGTTCTTCCGAAGCAATTTCGTCGATCGCCCGATCAACGAGCTGTCCATCCCTTTTGCCGCAGTGGCTACCGCACTCCATACCGGTGCAGAAGTCTGGTTGCGCGAGGGATCGACGGTCGAGGCGGTACGCGCTTCCATCGCCCTGCCTGCCTTATTCACGCCGGTATTGCGCGATGGCATGGCGCTGGTGGATGGCGGGCTCGTCAACCCGGTGCCGGTATCGCTGGCGCGCGCGATGGGGGCGGATATTCTGATCGCGGTCGACCTCAGTTCCGATATTCTTGGCCGACATCTGCGCGAAGAGCCTCTGCCGGAAGTTTCTTCGCCAGAAGCCCCCGGCAACCCCGTTGGTGAATGGATTCGCAAGTTGCAGGAGAATCTGGGCGCGCTGATTCCCGCACGTTCGTCGGACGAGAACGACATGCCATCGATGCTTGATGTGCTGACCTCCAGCATCAACATCATGCAGGTGCGCATCACACGCAGCCGCATGGCCGGTGAGCCGCCCGACGTCATTGTGGCTCCGCGACTGGCCCACCTCGGGCTGCTGGATTTCCATCGGGCAAGTGAAGCCATTGCCGAAGGCAGGAATGCGGTCGCTGCCGTCCTGCACAACCTTCGCGCACTCGGCTATTGAGTGCAATGAGTTCAATCAGCGCCATGAACTCGCTGATGCCGCAGGATGTTGATGTATTATGGATACCTGCGGCCAGTGATCGCATCCCGTCAACGATCTGACAGAAAAAGGACAAGCGTGCCAATGCTTTTAAAGCGGAATATACGCGGCAGCGAAGGCACAATTCTTGTCTGGATAATCCTTGCGGTTGCCGTATTCCTGATGTTCAGGAGCTTCGGGCTTTATCCGGTTGTCATGGATGACGAATATGCCCATAGCAAATTTTCGCGGCTGCTGTCTTTCGACAGAGCAGTTTTTCCGGATTACCTTTATTACATCGTCTATCGCACTACAAGCAGTTGTGGTGATAGCTTTCTCAATTGTTCACGGATACTGAATGTCCTGTTCTTCGTATCGGCAGTGCCATTCATTTACCTGATCGGCAGCCGGATCACCGGAAAAAAGACGGCGCTGCTCATTGCCGTGCTTTCCCTGCTTGGCCCGGCAAATGTGTACACGGCTTTTTTCATGCCGGAGTCGATGTACTTTTTCGCCTTCTGGCTGCTTACCTGGCTTTTTCTTGGGGCTGGCGGACAGCAGGGCATGTTTCATTGGACATGGATGGGCGTCATCTACGGACTGGTCTCGCTGGTCAAGCCCCACGCTATTTTTTTGTTGCCGGTTTTTGCGTGCATGTTCGTCGTTTTTTCCAGGCAGAATGAAGAGCGTGGCGCCATCAAGGGAATTGCGTCGTTTGCCGTTTTTCTTGTGGCGGCGATTGTCACAAAACTCGGGATCAGCTTTCTTCTTGCAGGTAAGGCCGGACTTACCGCGTTCGGGCCGGTATATTTGCAGAATGTGACCGACCGGATTGCTGATTCATCCCATTACTTATCCTTCACCAGGCTGATCCTGAAAAATCTGCAAGGACATCTGCTGGCAATATCTCTGCTCTTTTCCGTTCCGGTTGCACAAGCCCTGTCTGCGGTCAGACCATCCTGTCAAGAACCTGTCGGCCTTCATATAAGGCCTTACACGGCAGCAACACTTGTAACCCTTTTTATTTTGGCGGCGCTCATCGCTGCCTCGGCCGTTGGTACCTCACCATTCGAAACGAACGGCCGGTTGCACATACGTTATTATTATTTTGCGCTCCCCCTGCTGCTACTGGTCGCAGTTTCACGCTTGTCTGAGGATTCGGCTGGCACCACACCGAGGCGGCGGGTGATGTTTGCTCTTCCCATTGGTGCGGCAATCCTGTACGCGATATATACAAAACTCGCTTTTTATACGCCGAATTTTGTTGACAGCCCTGATTTGAACAGCATTACATTCAAACCAGTCATCTTTTATTCTCTGGGCGCACTGTCCCTGTTTGCGCTGATTACATGGCTATTCAGGCCGCGAGATGGCATAAGAGTTTTCATTTATGTTTTCCTGCCGCTTTCTGTGGCGTTCTCGGCAGTGTTCCTCAATCGCGAACTTGGAGAGAGGCAGATTCCCGATGTCTATGACAAGGCCGGGGTGTTTGCCAGACACTATCTGTCGGCAGAGAAGTCCCCGGACATCCTGGTTGTTGGCTCGGACATGAGCGGCATGTTTCGCACATTGTTGCAGATTGACAGCCCGGCGGCTGCCATGCATACAACCGCAGAAATAGACGCAATGGGCAATTCAGAAGCAGCAAAGAAAATGCTCAGCGAGAAACGATGGCTGCTGGTCTTTGGCAATCATTCACTGCCCGAAGAAACCTCTTTCAAAATTCCAATGAACGGTTTCACTTTAGCGAAAATATCGGGGCCGAATATTCTGGATTTCAAAGAGGCCTCCTGGCCGGGTGTGATAACGAAAGCCAGTGGCCTTTACCCGGCAGAGCCGTGGGGGACATGGTCCATCGGTAATGTCACCCTTGAATTCACGAGACCATTGCCGGAAAAGTTTGCGATACATCTCTGGGGATTCACTTATGGTTCCTTGATTGGAAAAGAATTTACGGTTCATGTAGGAAAAAATTCAGGGCACTTTACATTGGGCCAGAATTCCAACGATGAACGTGTAATCGAACTCGACAATCCAGAAAGGTCGAACACGCTCACCTTCGATATTCCATCGACGCTGTCTCCCAAGGCAGCCGGGCTTGGTGACGACGACCGGATTCTCGGCGTTGCCTTTGCCAAGCTGATTATTTCGCCCCTGCTGGTGAAATGGTGAGCTGCTGCCTGACAGAAGCCGGATAGAAAGGAATCAGTACCAATGTTCTGGAAAAAGGAAGTGATCAACAAGGAATGGACGATTCTTTTTGGAATCGTACTTGTTGTCGCCGTTTCTCTTTTTTTCAAGAACCTTGGACTGTATCCGGTCGTCATGGATGACGAATACGCCTACAGTAAATTCACGCGGCTGCTATCTTTCGACAGAGCAGTTTTTCCGGATTACCTTTATTACATCGTCTATCGCATTACAAGCAGTTGCGGCGATAGCTTTCTCAATTGCGCACGACTATTGAACATCCTGTTTTTCGTGTCGGCAGCACCATTCATCTACCTGATCGGCAGGCAGATCACCGGGAAAAAGACGGCGCTACTCATTGTCGTGCTTTCCATGCTCGGGCCGGTGAATGTATATACGGCATTCTTCATGCCGGAATCGATGTACTTTTTTGTCTTCTGGGTATTCACCTGGTTCTTTCTCCGAACCATTCGACAACAGGGCATTCTTCAATGGATGCTGCTGGGCATCCTCCTTGGCCTGGCTGCACTGGTCAAACCGCATGCCATTTTTCTGTTGCCGGCGATCGTCGCCTTGTTCATCGTATTCTTCAGACAGAACAGCGATTTCGGTGCGCCAAGGAAGATCGCACTGTATGCAATTTTTTTTGCAGCGGCTATTGCGACAAAATTCGGAATCAGCTTCCTTCTCGCAGGAAAATCCGGCTTGACCCTCCTAGGTACCTCCTACACGACGCTTGCATCAAAATCGATGACGGATCCGTTGCAGTATTCAAATCTTGCTCTGCTGATGCTGAAGAACCTGCGGGGGCATCTGCTAGGAATGACCCTGCTTTTTTCCGTCCCTGTGGCGCAAATTCTGCTGTCCTTCAGATATTTTTTTCAAAAGCATGATGAGCAAGACGCATCTATTCCCCTGAAGCTGTATGCGGCCGCGGTCTTCACTGTCCTGCTTGGCGTGGTTGCAATATTCACGGCATCGGTTGCCGGCAGTGGGCCGTTCGAAACGATCACCAGGCTGCATATGCGGTATTACAACTTCGCATTTCCTCTGCTGCTGCTGGTGGCAGCTTCGCAATTGTCAACAGATACGACCGTCACCGTGCGGAAATGGCGGCTGATCATTGCTGTTCCCATCGGTGTGGCGATTATGTATGCGATGCTCACGAAGCTCGCCCCCTATACGCCAAATTTTGTTGATAGCCCGGACTTGTATGGCATCAGATATGCCTTGATCATTTTTTATACATTGAGCGTATTGTCGCTAATTGCGCTAATGGTATGGGTTTTCAAGCCACAGATGGGAAACCGGATTTTCATCTATGCATTTCTACCGCTATCGATAGCTGCTTCAACACTTTTTATCAACCAGGAGCTTGGGAAAAGACGTGTTCCTGATGTCTATGACAAAGCTGGGATATTTACAAAGAAGTATCTGGCCGGCGAACAGTTCCCTGACATTCTTCTCGTTGGCACGAACCTGAATGGAATGTATCGCGCCCTGTTCCAACTCGATAACCAATCGGCCTCCATAAAGCTACTTCCAGGAACAGATGCAATGGTCGGTCAGAACATGCCGAATAAGCCTCCTATTTCGATGAGAACCTGGGTTCTGATTTTTGACAATCAACCACTGCCCGATGGAACGTATTTCCAATACCCGATGAGTGGATTTACCCTGGCCAAAGTACTTGGCCCGAGTACGCTTGATTTTAAAAAATCCTCCTGGCCGGGTGTGATAACGAAAGCCAGTGGGTTTTACCCGGCAGAGCCGTGGGGGACATGGTCCATCGGTAATGTCACCCTTGAATTCACGAGACCATTGCCGGAAAAGTTTGCGATACATCTCTGGGGATTCACTTATGGTTCCTTGATTGGAAAAGAATTTACGGTTCATGTAGGAAAAAATTCAGGGCACTTTACATTGGGCCAGAATTCCAACGATGAACGTGTAATCGAACTCGACAATCCAGAAAGGTCGAACACGCTCACCTTCGATATTCCATCGACGCTGTCTCCCAAGGCAGCCGGGCTTGGTGACGACGACCGGATTCTCGGCGTTGCCTTTGTCAAGCTGATCATTTCGCCCCTGCTGGTGAAATGGTGAGCTGCTGTCTGACAGAAACCAGATAGAAAGAGATCAGTGCCAATGTTCTGGAAAAAGGAAGTAATCAACAAGGAATGGACGATTCTTTTTGGAATCGCGCTTGTTGTCGCCGTCTCCCTGCTCTTCAAGAATCTTGGGCTGTATCCGATCGTCATGGACGACGAATATGCCTACAGCAAATTTACGCGGTTGCTGCCTTTCAGTAAGTCGGTTTTTCCGAATTACCTGTTCTTCATCGTCTATCGCGTCACCAACTATTGTGGAGACGGCTTCCTTGATTGCGCACGGATACTGAATGTCCTGTTTTTCGTGTCGGCAGCACCATTCATCTACCTGATCGGCAGGCAGATCAC
>DAOLZE010000036.1:0-14585 GCA_035426125.1 Rhodocyclaceae bacterium | reverse complement strand
CCACCCACCCACCCACCCACCTTGACCCCATGACCGCGCCGACCCTGACCGAATACATTGCCCAGCCGCCCGTTACCGGAGAATCCAGTTTCGAGTTGAAGCCGTTTCTCGACGATGAAATTTTTTTCAGTAAGCCGGAAACTGCCGACTGGCAGGGTTACGTTATGGCTACGGGTGAAGACATTCTGAACTGGGGAATGGGGGCGTCGCGTGTCGGCGGTCAGACGATGCTGGTGTTTCGTACCGACAGGGCCGATCCACGGCTGGGTGAGGATTTCGCGGGTATTCCCATGCACGAAGCCTTGCGCGCATGCTTCAGTTATCCCGGTGTCGAGGGGGTTGTGCTGGTCAATAAGACGCGGCACTGGAAATCCTTCCTGATAGAAAACTTTACGGGGATTCTTGCTGACTGAGATCCGCTAATGGAGTCATTCCCGCGAAAGCGGGAATCCACCACATGCCCAAAAAACCGGATTTCCACTTTCGCGGGAATGACAACGTTGTTGCTAACTTGCTGCCTCGAACTGCAAACGATACAGGTGGGAATACAGGCCGTTTTGCGCCAGCAGTTGAACATGCGGGCCTTCCTCGACGATGCTGCCCTTGTCCAGCACGATGATGCGATCTGCATGTTCGACAGTCGATAGGCGATGTGCGATGACCAACGTGGTACGACCGTGAATCAGGTTCTCCAGCGCAGCCTGGATCTGCCGCTCGGATTCTGAATCGAGCGCCGAGGTGGCTTCATCGAGAATCAGGATCGGCGCGTTCTTCAGGAAGGCGCGGGCGATGGCCAGACGTTGACGCTGGCCGCCGGAGAGCTTGACACCGTTTTCACCGACCGTTGTTTGCAAGCCCTGCGGCATCTGGCAGATGAATTTCCAAGCATTGGCAGCCTCTGCTGCGGCAATAATCCGCTCTTCGCTGGCGTCGGCCGATTTGCCGTAGGCGATGTTCGCTGCGATGGTGTCGTTGAACAGCACCACATCCTGACTGACCAACGCGATGTTGTCGCGCAGACTTTCCAGCGTCAGGCTTTGCGTGTCTATACCGTCGATCAGAATACGCCCACTACCCGGCTGGTAGAAACGCGGCAGCAGGCTGGCCAGGGTGGACTTGCCGCTACCCGAAGGGCCGACCAGCGCGATCGTCTGCCCGGCGACGATCTTCAGCGAGATATTCTGCAACGTCTGACGCGCCGCAGTTTCATAGCGGAAGCCGACGTTTTCGAGGACGATCTCGCCGCGTGCCCTCGGCAATGTCAGCGTGCCGTTGTCCGCCTCCGCCACCTGATCGAGCAGGCCGAAGATGTTCTCCGCTGCTGTCAGTCCGCGTTGCAGCGGCGCGTTGACTTCGGTGAGGCGCTTGACCGGCGCCAGCAGCATCAGCATGGCTGCCATGAAACCGACAAAGTCGCCGACCGTGACGTGACTTTCGTACGATTGCATCAAAGCCATATAGATGATGGTCGCCAACGCCGTGGCCGAGGCGATCTGCGTCAGCGGTACGGTGGCCGAGGCGGCGATTGATTCACGCATCGCTGCCTTGCGGAATTCATTACTGACGTCGTCGAAACGTTGCGCCTCGTAGCGCTGGCCGCCGAAGATTTTGACGACCTTGTGGGCGCCGATGGTTTCTTCGAGGATATGTGCAATCAGACCCATGGCGCTGTAGCCGCGCCGACTGGCGGCGCGTAGTCGTTTGCCGAACAGGCGCACCACGCCGACGATCAGCGGTCCGACGCATAGTGCGATCAACGTCAGCTTCCAGTCGCGATACAGCATGAAACCGAGCAGACCAACGATGGTCAGCGAGTCGCGTACCAGCGCCGTCACCACGTTGGTCGCGGCGCTGGTGAAATCGTTGGCGCCGTAGGTAACCTTGGAGATCAGTATGCCGGAGGATTGCTCGTCGTAAAAGCCCGTCGGCAGACTCAGCAGCCGGGCGAACATCTGTCGCCGCAAATCCATGATCAGCCGATTGGTCACCCAAGCCAGGCAGTAGGAAGTGAAGTAGGTGAGTACGCCACGCACCACAAAAATCGCGATCAGCGCTAGTGGAATCATGTACAACTCGTGACGATGACTGGGTGCGAAGCCCTTGTCGAGCAGCGGCTTCATCAGCGCCGGAAACAGCGGTTCGCTGGCCGCGGTCAATGCCATGCCGAGGATGGCCAGGCAGAACACCTTGAAGTACGGGCGAACAAAGCCGAGCAGGCGCAGATAAATTTCGCGGGAATCAGTGCTGGAATTGGCCGGCATCAATGATGACAATCAGGTGGGGCGTGAATGGCCTCGCGGGAGCTGCGATTATGCCAGAGCGCGCAAGGGTTCACTTGCGTCGGTAATAGTCGACGTACCAGTCGACGAAGCGTTGCACACCAATCGCCACAGACGTCTGCGGCGCGAATCCGGTTAACGCCTGCAGGCTCGATGTGTCGGCGCAGGTCGCCGGGACATCGCCATCCTGCAGCGGCAGGAAATTTTTCTGCGCCGTCTTGCCCAGCGCCTTTTCCAGTGTGGAGATGTAATCCATCAATTCGACCGGCTGATGATTGCCGATATTGCAGACGCGATACGGTGCCCAACTGCTGCCCGGATCGGGCTGCTCTTTGTCGAAATCCGGATTCGCCGTCGGTGGACAGTCGAGCAGCCTGACCACGCCTTCGGCGATGTCGTCGATGTAGGTGAAATCGCGGCGCATTTTTCCGTGGTTGAAAACATCGATCGGCCGGTCTTCGAGGATTGCCCTGGCAAACAGGAATAGCGCCATGTCCGGGCGTCCCCACGGGCCATACACGGTAAAAAAGCGCAGCCCGGTGGTCGGCATCTGGAACAGGTGACTGTAGGTGTGCGCCATCAGTTCGTTGGCTTTCTTGCTGGCGGCATACAGGCTGACCGGATGATCGACGTTGTCGTGCTCGGAAAACGGCATTCGTGTGTTGCCGCCATACACGCTGGAACTGCTGGCATAGACCAGATACTTGACGCCGGCATGACGACAGCCCTCGAGAACATTCATGAAGCCGACCAGGTTGCTGTCGACATAGGCATGTGGATTTTCCAGCGAATAACGTACCCCCGCCTGTGCCGCCAGATGGATGACGCGCTGCGGCCGTTCCTTTTCGAAGAGCGTCGCCATGCCGCTGCGGTCGGCGATGTCGAGACGGACGAAACGAAAATTCGGCTGCGCCTGCAACCGGGCGAGGCGCGCTTTCTTCAGCGAAACATCGTAATAGTCGTTGAGGTTGTCGACGCCGACAACCTCGTCGCCGCGCGCCAGCAACAACTGGGACACATGCATGCCGATGAAACCGGCTGCGCCGGTCAGGAGAATTTTCATGGGTTATCCAAGGGATATTGGCGATTCTGTATATCGCGAATTTTTGCATGCTTGATGAAGCTGTTACTGCAACCGATGAGAATGTGCACGAGTCCCGGCAGCCCATCAAGAAAACCCAGACGCAGGAAATAGAACTTGATAAAGCGCAGCCAGGGCGAGAGCAGCATCTGCACGAAGCTGCTGTGCTTTCCCTGCGCCACGGCCTGTTCTGCGGCCAGCGTGGTGTAGCGGTTCTGCTTGGCGAGATAGGCGTCGAGCGTTTCGGCTGAGTCGTGCAACAAATCGCCGGTGAGTGTGGTGGGTGGCGTGGCGTTGTCGGTGAGAATTTTTTCATGCACCGCGTCGTCGGACCAGTGTGCATGACGGCGGTCAAACAGACGCAAACTCCAGTCGGGATAGCCCTCGCCGTGCCTCAGGTAGCGGCCGAGAAAACGGTTGCAGCGGGCGAAACGATAAGTCTGTGCATTGCCCGTCGCCAGCGCCCGGAGAACCTCCTTCTGTAAGCGCTCACTGACGCGCTCATCTGCGTCGATGCAGAGTACCCAATCATGTGCCGCCTGCGCTACGGCAAACTGTTTCTGCAAGCCAAAGCCGCGCCATTCGGCATGCATCACCCGCGCGCCGCGACTCTGCGCCAGCGCCACGGTCGCATCCCGGCTACCCGAATCAACGACAATAATTTCATCGCAGAAGGCGAGGCTATCGAGGCAGGCCGGCAATTGCGCGGCAGCGTCCTGGGTGATGAGAATTGCCGAGAGCGGCGGCCGGGAGTCGGGCATGAAATATAATCGGCTAGTGCGAATTTCATATTCTACTCAGGATGTCCCATCGATGCAGCCGGGAAGCAGTAGCCTCCTGCCCGCCGCGCCGCCGCGACGGATACTGCTCGTCAAGACTTCCTCGCTTGGCGATGTCGTGCATGCGTTGCCGGTTGTCAGCGACTTGCACCGGAGATTTCCCGAGGCGCAGATCGATTGGGTCGTCGAAGAAGCCTATGCCGATATCCCGCGCCTGCATCCTGCCGTACGGCGGGTGATCCCGGTTGCCCTGCGACGCTGGCGCATGACGCTGTTGCGCGTCGCAACCTGGCGCGAGATGCGTGCCGCACTCGGTGCACTGCGTATCGATGACTATGACATCGTTCTTGATGCGCAAGGCCTCGTGAAAAGTGCGCTGCTGGTTGCCATGACGCGGCGCACGGTGGACGGACAGCACTGTGGCTATGCACGCGGCGCGGCGCGAGAACCACTGGCGGCGCTGTTCTACGATAAGCGTCTGGATATCCCGAAGAATCTTCACGCCGTCGAGCGCAATCGCCGAGTGGCTGCTGCTGCGTGTGGGTACGCTGCCGATCTGCCGTTCGATTACGGCCTTGCCAGCTATTTCCCCCCCCGCCCAGAGTGGCTTGATGCCCGGCCATACGCTGTATTGCTGACAGCGACCAGTCGCGTTGAAAAACTCTGGCCGGAGGAACACTGGCACACGCTGATGGCTTTCCTCGCTGCACGCGGTCTGTGTAGCGTGCTGCCGGCCGGATCGCCCGCCGAGCGCGAACGTGCGCAGCGTCTTTCTGCCGCCACCACGAAAACCTCTGTGGCTTGTGTTGCTCCGTCACTATCAATTGCCGCACTGGCCAGCTTGTGCGCTGGTGCGCAGCTCGTCGTCGGCCTCGATACCGGTCTTACCCATCTCGCGGTTGCGCTCGGTCGTCCGACGCTGGCGTTGTTCAGCGGTTCCGATCCGCTACTCACCGGGGTTTACGCCGGCGATCCTCCGGCCACGCCGTTGCGCAATCTGGGTGCGGATGGTGCTCCGCCAAGCACCGAGGCCGCTTGTGCTGCTGCTGCCGAACTGCTGTCGCCATGAGCCGCTTCCTGTACACGCTGACGATCTGGCTGCTGATCCCCTGGGCGCTGCTGCATCTGCTTTGGCGCGCACGGCGTCAGCCAGAATATCTACGGCACTGGGGCGAGCGCTTCGGCAGCTATGCGGCGAATCCCGTGGAATCGCCGCCAACCATCTGGCTGCATGCCGTCTCGGTCGGCGAGACGCGCGCCGCCCAGCCGCTGGTCGCCCTGCTGCGCCAACGCTGGCCGCAGCATCGCATCCTGTTTACGCACATGACGCCGACCGGACGTCAGACCAGCACGGAAATTTTCGGCGACAGCGGCGCAGTCTGCCGCGTCTATTTGCCCTACGATTGCCCCGTGTCGATGCGCGCATTCCTGCGTCACTTCAAACCAGTCATCGGCATCGTCATGGAGACCGAGCTCTGGCCGAACCTGATCGCCGCCTGTCACGACAAAAAAATCCCACTGCTGCTGGTCAATGCGCGTCTCTCTGAAAAATCTGCACGCCGCTATGCGCGTTTTCCGGCACTGATGCGCGAAGCCCTGCTGGGCCTGTCCGCCATCGCCGCGCAAAGCGCTGCTGGTGCCGCACGCTTCCGGGAACTCGGCGCAGGTGAAGTGGGCATTTATGGCAATCTCAAGTTCGACATCGAACCACCGCAGGAACAGTTGCAGCTTGGCAAGGAGCTGCGTGCGCTGTGGAACGTGGGAAATCGTCCCCTACTGCTTGCCGCTTCGACGCGCGATGGCGAGGAAGCGCTGCTGCTCGATGCCTTCGCTAAACAGCCACCAAGCAGCCTGCTACTGGTGATTGTGCCACGCCATCCGCAGCGCTTCGATGAAGTCGCCGCACTTATCACCGCGCACGGCTTGCGCATGCAGCGGCGCAGCGAGAACGTTGCACTGCGTACAGAAACACAAGTACTGCTCGGCGACAGCATGGGCGAGATGTTCGCTTACTATGCCGCCAGCGACATCGCTTTTATCGGCGGCAGTCTGCTCGACTACGGTAGCCAGAATCTCATCGAGGCCTGTGTCGTCGGCGTACCGCTGCTACTCGGTCCGTCGACCTACAACTTCGCCGAGGCTGCCGAAGCCGCACTGGTTTGCGGCGCGGCGCAACGCATCAAACATGCTGAAGATGTTTTCAATGAAGCTGCACGGCTACTCGGCGATGCTCCGGTGCGAGAACGTATGAGCGATGCCGGCAAAGCCTTTGCCGGCGCGCATCGCGGTGCCAGCCGCAAGACTCTGGAACTGGTAGAGAAGTTTTTGCCATGACGAAAGTTTGAAAGTTGCGATCGCAGCAGGCGTATCATTCATCAACGATGTTCCGATAGCAGCGGAGAACATGACATGCGGATCGCCCTGATTTCCGATATCCACGGCAACCTTCCTGCACTGGAAGCCGTCGTCGCCGACTTCAAGCGACGCGGCATCGACGCAGTCATCAATCTCGGCGACAGCCTGTCGGGGCCACTCTATCCACATGAGACGGCGCAGTTTCTGATGGCGCAGACGTGGACGCATCTGGCGGGAAATCACGAGCGGCAGATTCTCAATCTCAATCCGGCAGTTGCCGATCCGGCCGATTTTTTTGCGCGCTCCCAGTTGACGCAGGCGGAACTCGCCTGGCTGGCAACATTGCAGCCGGTCGGTACATTCGGCGAAGATATGTTTATATGCCACGGTACGCCGTTCGGCGATAGCCAGTATCTGCTGGAAACCGTTGAGCCGACCACCGTACGTCTGGCGACACCTGAAGAAATTCACGCGCGCCTCGGTGGAGTTGCCGTGCCGCTGATTGCCTGCGGGCATACGCACCTGCCGCGCAGCGTGCGTTCCTCTACCGGGCAGCTAATCGTCAATCCGGGCAGCGTTGGTCTTCAGGCGTTTGCGGATACACATCCATATCCGCATATCATCGAGAATGGTTCAGCCGACGCGCGCTATGCGATTGTCGAAAAACGCAATGGCCACTGGGTTCCGGCACTGATCGCTGTACCTTACGACCACGCCAGCGTCGCGCCACTGGCGCGTCAGCGCGGTCTGAACGACTGGGCACGGGCATTGCAGACGGGCTACATAAAATCAAACCGGGCTGCCTGAGCGGCTATTCAAACAGCCCAGGCAGCCCGGTTCGGTGAAAGCAGATCAGGCAGGATTGGTGGGTTTGGCGCGTTCGTACTGCTGGATCATGATCAGTGATCCCAGCGGCATGGTCAGTACGATGCCGATAATCAGCAGGATGAATCCAATCATGGTGATGACATAGCCGACGATATAAGCCAGCAACCAGTTGATGAAGTCGCTCTGGATTGTCGCCAAGCTCCACTTGAATGCATCAACCGGATTCTTCCCGGTATCGATGATGGCGTAAATGCCGGGCATTGCAGCGAAGCTGAGCGCCATGGACACCAGAAAGCCAAGAATCGGCACAAAGTTCAGAATCATCGAGGCAACCACAAGCAGGATCAGGTAGATCAGCAGGTTGACGAAACAATCCCAGGTATTGAAGATATCGCCCACCGAAGCCTTGCCCTGACCGCGTGCAACCTTGAACACAGAACGGGTGTAGCCGGCGATGAAGCCGATGTTGGCAATCGGAATCCAGATGACCAGCATGAGTACGAGCGTCATCACCGCGAGATCGCCGAGGTTTTCCTTCCACATGGCCAGCGCCAAAGTTAATCGCGCGCCAAAGTCGCTCTGGTCGGTGGTGGCCGGTTGTCCTGCCGCACTGCCGACCGCGCCGCCAATAGCAGAGTTACAGTGCTTACACTTGGTGGCACCGTCCTGGATTTCTTCCTTGCAGAATGGGCATTGCATATTTGCCTCCTTGATTTCTTGCGGAATTCTGGTCGCAATGTGGCGACCGGGCACCAGGCTGGCGCGATTTCAGTGAGTGAGCCCGCACCGCATCCTGAGGATCGGAGTATTCAGCAGCAGGCTGAGAGTATCTTCGGCATGTGTGGCCATGTCAAATGCAAGAACCGGGGTAAAAGTAGGGCTTTTACCCGCTTCAGGCACCGGCCAATAGCGATGCAATGTCTATGTGCAATATGCGTACCCGTGTTGCTTATCTGCGCAGCTGCGTTACATCGCGCACCGCGCCAGTGTCGGCGCTGGTGGTCATCGCAGCATAGGCCAGCAGGGCACCGGACACCTGCCGTTGCCGGTTTTTTGGCTGCCAGGCCTGATCACCCTGCGCTTCCATTGTGCTGCGGCGGCGTGCCAACTCGGCGTCACTGATGGCGAGGTGAATGGTTCGGCCGGGGATGTCGATTTCGATCGTGTCGCCATTTTCGATCAGGCCAATCGCGCCGCCCGCCGCAGCTTCCGGTGAGGCATGGCCGATCGAAAGTCCCGAAGTGCCGCCGGAGAAACGCCCATCGGTAAGCAGCGCGCATTCCTTGCCGAGCCCCTTCGATTTCAGATAGGAAGTCGGGTAGAGCATTTCCTGCATGCCGGGGCCGCCCTTTGGTCCTTCGTAGCGGATGATCACCACGTCGCCGGCTTTGACCTCATCGCCAAGGATGCCGGTGACGGCGTCGTCCTGGCTTTCGTAGACGCGTGCCGTGCCGTGAAATTTCCAGATGCTTTCATCGACACCGGCGGTCTTGACGATACAGCCCTTCTCGGCGATGTTGCCGAACAGCACGGCCAGACCGCCTTCCTGCGTGTAGGCATTGGCCTTGTCGCGGATGCAGCCATGACCGCGGTCAAGATCGAGTTCCGCATAGCGGCGATCCTGCGAGAAAGCCGTCTGCGTCGGTATGCCGCCGGGTGCCGCACGATAGAAGTCCAGTATTGCAGGATCCTTTGAGCGCAGCACATCGTAAATTCCCAAGGCCTCACCGAGAGTTTTTGAATGCACTGTCGGCAGGTCGGTGTGCAGCAGGCCGGCACGGTCGAGTTCGCCGAGAATCGCCATGATGCCGCCGGCGCGGTGCACGTCTTCCATGTGGTAATCCTGCGTTGCCGGTGCCACCTTGGCAAGACAGGGGACACGGCGCGAGATGTGATCGATATCGGCCATGGTGAAATTGACCTCGGCTTCACGCGCGGCGGCGAGCAGATGCAGCACGGTGTTGGTCGAACCGCCCATCGCCACGTCGAGACTCATGGCATTTTCAAACGCGGCAAACGTGGCGATCGAACGCGGCAGGACACTGGCATCGTCATTCTTGTACCAGCGTTTGCACAATTCGACCACCAGCCGCCCGGCCCTGAGAAACAGTTGCTTGCGATCGGCATGCGTCGCCAACAGCGAGCCGTTGCCGGGTAGCGCCAGGCCGAGCGCCTCGGCCAGACAGTTCATCGAGTTGGCGGTGAACATGCCGGAGCAGGAGCCGCAGGTCGGACAGGCGGAGCGTTCGTAGCTATCGACCTCGGCGTCCGAGCTATTGCTGTCGACACCCTTGATGATGGCGTCGACCAGATCGACGGCAATGGTCTTGCCGCCCCAATTCACCTTGCCGGCTTCCATCGGCCCACCCGAAACGAACACTGCGGGAATATTCAGGCGCAGTGCCGCCATCAGCATGCCGGGTGTGATCTTGTCGCAATTCGAAATGCATATCAGCGCATCGGCGCAATGGGCGTTAGCCATATATTCAACGGAGTCGGCGATGAGTTCGCGCGACGGCAGCGAATACAGCATGCCGCCATGGCCCATGGCGATACCATCATCGATGGCGATGGTGTTGAATTCCTTGGCGATGCCGCCGGCCGCCTCGATTTCGCGTGCCACCAGTTGCCCCATGTCCTTCAGATGAACATGGCCCGGTACAAACTGCGTGAAGGAATTCACCACGGCGATGATCGGCTTGCCGAAGTCGCCATCCTTCATGCCGGTGGCGCGCCACAGGGCGCGGGCACCCGCCATGTTGCGGCCATGGGTGGAAGTGTATGAACGGTATTGTGGCATGGGAAAATCTCCGAAAGCCGCCGGGCGGGTACCGGGCTCTAAGCTAGAATATCGATTCTAGCGCAATCTCCGCAATCTCAATTCTTCGTCGCTCATGCTGATCCATCCACAGTTCAATCCTGTCGCCATCTCACTTGGCCCGCTCGCCGTACGCTGGTACGGGCTGATGTACATGATCGGTTTCGTGCTATTCGTCGTGCTTGGCCGCCGCCGCGCGCAACAACTGCCGGCACTCGGCATTACGGTGCAGCATCTCGACGATCTGCTGTTCTACGGCGTGCTCGGCGTGATCCTTGGTGGCCGGCTGGGCCAGGTAATTTTCTACGAGCCTGGCTATTTCATTCAGCATCCGCAGGATATTCTCGCCATCTGGAAAGGTGGCATGAGCTTTCACGGTGGCTTCCTCGGTGTGCTCGTCGCCATGTACCTGTATGGCCGAAAGATCGGCAAGACCTTTTTCGAGGTGACCGACTTCATCGCCCCGCTGGTGCCGCTCGGACTTGCTGCCGGACGCATCGGCAACTTCATCAATGGCGAATTGTGGGGCCGCGTTGCCGATGCCACACTGCCCTGGGCGATGATATTTCCGCAGGTCGACAACCTGCCGCGCCATCCCTCGCAGTTGTATCAGGCAGGCATGGAAGGCCTCTGTCTGTTCTTCATCCTCTGGTGGTACGCAGCGAAAATCCGTGCGCGCGGTGCGGTGTCGGGGATGTTTCTCGTCGGCTACGGCAGCTTCCGTTTTCTTGCCGAATATTTTCGCGAGCCGGATGCCGGCATCTTCGGTTTCAGTTATACCGTCAGCATGGGACAGTGGCTGAGTCTGCCGATGATCCTGTTCGGCCTTTATCTCATTTTCAAGCGGAGAAAATCATGAATCAGCGGCCCTTCAAAATTCTCGGCATCCAGCAGATTGCCGTCGGCGGCCCCTCGAAGGAGCGTCTGCGCAAGCTGTGGGTGGACATGTTTGGACTTTCCGTCACCAGCAATTTCATCAGTGAGAAAGAGAACGTCGACGAAGACATCGCCGTGCTGGGCAGCGGCCCGTTCAAGGTTGAGGTCGATCTGATGCAACCGCTCGATGCGGCGAAGAAACCTGCCGTACATGAACCGCCGCTTAACCACATCGGCCTGTGGGTGGACAACCTGCCCATCGCCGTCGATTGGCTCACTGCGCAGGGCGTGCGTTTCGCGCCGGGCGGCATCCGCAAGGGCGCCGCCGGCTACGACATCACTTTCCTGCACCCGAAGGCCAACGAGCAGTTTCCGATTGCCGGTGAGGGCGTGCTGATCGAGCTGGTGCAGGCGCCAGCCGAAGTCATCGCTGCTTTTGGCAAGCAGGAAGCCTGATCAGCCAAAATTTCTATCCCTGTGAAGGCGCGGAGGGCTTGACCAGTGGTTCTCTAGGCGTCGTTTAGACGTTGAACAGGAAGTTCATGACGTCGCCATCCTTGACGACGTACTCCTTGCCTTCCGCACGCATCTTGCCGGCTTCCTTGGCACCCTGTTCCCCGCCGTGGGTAATAAAATCGTCAAAGGCGATAGTTTGTGCACGGATGAAGCCGTGCTCGAAGTCGGTGTGAATCACGCCGGCGGCCTGCGGTGCGGTGTCGCCGGTGTGAATGGTCCAGGCGCGCACTTCCTTGACGCCGGCGGTGAAGTAGGTTTGCAGGCCGAGCAACTGGTAGGCGGCGCGGATCAGGCGATTGAGGCCAGGTTCGGACTGACCTAGATCGGCGAGGAATTCAATTTTTTCGTCGTCGGCAAGATCGGCGATCTCGGCTTCAAGCGCCGCGCAGAGCGCGACGACCGGCGCCTTTTCTTTCGCGGCATGCGCTTCGACCTGCGCCAGCAAAGGATTGTCATGATAGCCATGCTCGTCGACGTTGGCGACGTAGAGCGTCGGCTTGGCGGTGATCAGACAGAAGGGTTTCAAGGCGGCCCATTCTTCCTTCGACAGGTCGAGCGCACGCACTGGTCTGGCCTGGTCGACTTGCGCCTTGCATTTTTCCAGCACGGCGACGATACGCTGGGCTTCCTTGTCGCCACCTGAACGCGCCTGCTTGGATTGGCGGACAAGGGCTTTTTCAATGGTGCCGAGATCGGCCAGCGCCAGTTCGGTTTCGATAGTCTCGATATCGGAAAGCGGATTTACCTTGCCGACGACATGCACGACATTCTCATCTTCGAAGCAGCGCACGACATGTACGATGGCGTCGGTTTCGCGGATGTTGGCGAGAAACTGATTGCCGAGTCCTTCGCCCTTTGAGGCGCCCGCCACCAGACCGGCGATGTCCACAAATTCGACGATGGCGTGCTGAATTTTTTGTGGTTTGACGATGACCGCCAGCGCATCGAGACGCGGATCGGGAACCTCGACGATGCCGACGTTCGGTTCGATGGTACAGAACGGATAATTCGCTGCTTCGATGCCGGCCTTGGTCAGCGCGTTGAAGAGGGTGGACTTGCCGACGTTGGGCAGGCCGACGATACCGCATTGGAGACTCATGTCATTCCTTTAATAGCCGCAATGCGGCTCACGAACCTTCCCGCGCCCCACCAGGGAGCGGGGATGGAGATTTATCAGATGCGCCTGCCACAGCCGGCTTGGCATTCAATTTCTGCATTGCCGCCGGCCAGTCGCCGCGCACCAGCACAGGCCAGGCGAGCAGTGCGCGATCAAGCGCTGCATCGATGGCTTCGCCTTCTTCACGCTGCGGCGGTTTCAGCACGTAATTGACAACATCGTTACGATCGCCCGGATGGCCGATGCCGATACGCAGCCGCCAGTAATCCTGAGTGCCGAGATGCGCGGTGATGTCCTTCAGTCCGTTGTGACCACCGAGGCCTCCGCCGAATTTTAGACGCAGTGCCCCCGGCGGCAAATCGAGATCGTCGTGCACCACCAGTATTTCGGCGGGCTCGATGCGGTAAAAATGGCACAATGACTGTACCGCTTGACCGGAGCGATTCATGAAGGTCTGCGGTTGCAGCAGCCACACGTCTGCCGCACGGTGATGCGCAACGATGCCGTGAAAACGCGATTCCTTCGATGGTGTGATACCGAGTTCGCGCGCCAGTCGCTCACAAAACCAAAACCCGGCGTTGTGCCGGGTTTTGGCGTATTCGGCGCCGGGATTACCGAGACCGACGATCAGGCGCGGCGGGCTTTGCATGATTCAGATTCGAAAATGTGCGAGTGCCCGCCGTTCTGACGAATTACTTCTTCTCGGTTGTTGCCGCAGTCTTCTCGGCCGCCGTGGCTGCTTGCTGAGTTGCTGCCGCAGCTTCGGCAGCATCATCGGCAACACCGCCGCGCGGGATGGTGATCGTCACGATTACCGGATCGTCGCCCTTGTGCAGCAAGGTTTCAACACCCTTCGGCAGCGTCAGCGCAGAAACGTGGATCGAGTGACCGGCCGCCAGATCCTTGAGGTCGACTTCGATGAACTCGGGCAGATCGGCCGGCAGACACTTGATCTCAAGTTCGGTCAACACGTGCGAGACGATACCGCCTTGTTGCTTGACGCCCGGGGCGATGTCGGCATTCAGAAAGTGCAACGGCACCTTGATATGCAACTTGTGGGTGGCATCGACGCGCTGAAAATCGAGATGCAGGATCTGGCGCTTGAACGGATGCATTTGTACGTCGCGCAGCAGAACCTGCTGTTTGGCGTTGTCAAGAATCAGGGTTAACACGGAGGCATGGAAGACTTCATGTTTCAGCTTGTGCCAGATTTCGTTGTGATCGATGTCGATCGCCTCAGCCGTATTTCCCCCGCCATAGACAATTCCCGGAACACGTCCGGTCTTGCGCAGGCGGCGGCTCGCTCCGGTGCCCTGCAGGGTGCGCGGTTGCGCGTTGAATTCGAGTTGCATTTCACTACTCCTAAAAAACCTGCCCGCGACCAGGCAGGGGTTGTAAAAGCGGGCGGCGGATGCCGCTCACTCCATAAACAGGGAGGACACGGAGTCCTCGTTGCTGATGCGCAGCATGGTTTCGGCGAGCAGACCGCCGATCGATACCTGGCGGATGCGCTTGCAGGCACGTGCATCCTCGCGCAGCGGGATGGTATCGGTGACCACCAGCTCGTCGAGCTCGGATTCGCTGATGCGCGATACCGCCTCGCCGGAGAGCACCGGATGTGTGCAATAGGCCAACACCTTCAGTGCGCCCTGCTGTTTCAGTGCCTGCGCCGCCTTGCACAGGGTGCCGGCAGTATCGACCATATCGTCCATGATGACGCAGGTGCGGCCCTTCACTTCGCCGATGATATTCATCACTTCCGAAACATTGGCCTTGGGGCGGCGCTTGTCGATGATGGCGAGGTCGGATTCGAGATGCTTGGCCAGCGCCCGCGCGCGTACCACGCCGCCGATGTCGGGTGAGACGACGAGCAGTTCTTCATGGCGCTGCTTCCAGATGTCACCGAGCAGGATCGGGCCGGCATAGATGTTGTCGA
>DAOLZE010000035.1:0-14739 GCA_035426125.1 Rhodocyclaceae bacterium | reverse complement strand
GCGATGTACTTTTGTGCCTTCTGGGTATTCACCTGGTTCTTTCTCCGAACCATCCGCCAACAGGACATCCTGCAATGGATGCTGCTGGGCATCCTCCTTGGCCTGGCTGCCCTGGTCAAGCCGCATGCCATTTTTCTGATGCCGGCACTGGCCGGTTTGTTCATCGTATTTTTCAGACAGGACAGAGATGCCGGCGCGTCAAGGAAGATTCTGCTGTATGCCGTTTTTTTTGCAGTGGCCATTGCGACAAAATTCGGAATCAGCTTCCTTCTCGCAGGCAAGTCTGGTCTGACTCTTCTGGGCACTTCCTACACGACGCTTGCATCGAAATCGATGACGGATTCGTCGCGGTATTTGAATCTTGCCCTGCTGGTGCTGGAGAACTTGCGCGGGCATCTGCTCGGAATAGCCCTGCTTTTTTCCGTTCCTGTGGCACAGGTTTTACTGTCCCTCAAATATTTCTTTCAAAAGCATGATGAGCAGGACGCCTCCATTCCCCTGAAGCTGTATGCGGCCGCAGTCTTCACTGTCCTGCTTGGCGTGGTTACATTCTTCACGGCATCGGTTGCCGGCAGTGGCCCGTTCGAAACGATCACCAGGCTGCACATGCGTTATTACAGCTTCGCATTTCCCCTGCTGCTGCTGGTGGCAGCTTCACAATTGTCACCAGATGCGGCCGTCACCGTGCGGAAATGGCGGACGATCATTGCCCTGCCTGTCGGCTTGGCGATCATGTATGCGATGCTGATGAAGTTCGCTGCCTACACGCCGAATTTCGTCGATAGCCCGAGCTTGCGCGGTGTCGCCGCTGACCCGATCATTTTCTACACGTTGAGCTTACTGTCACTGGTTGCGCTGGTGGCATGGGTTTCCAGGCCCGGGCTTGGTGCAGAGATATTTGTCTACATCTTTTTGCCGCTTTCGTTAACGATCCCGACGATCTATGTGAGTCAGGACCTTGAGAAAAGGCATGTTCCGGATGTCTATGACAAGGCTGGAATGTTCGCCAGCCAATATTTATCCGGGGAAAAATTTCCGGATATTCTCGTTGTTGGCAAGAGTGACAACGGGATGCTTCGTGCAATGCTTCACCTCGACAACCCGGCGGCAACCATGAAAAGTATTGCCCAAATTGTTGCCATGCCAAAGCCGGAGTTGTCGAAAATGCTCAGCAACAAAAAATGGATATTGGCCGTTGGCAATCATCCTTTACCGCAAGGAACGGACTTCAAGATCTCGCTGAATGGCTTTGTCCTTGCGAAAGTACCTGGCTCGAACATCGTTATCTTCAGAAACTCTACGTGGCCGGGTGTCATTGCAAAAACCGGGGGACTCTATCCCAGTGAAAAATGGGGGACATGGTCTGCCGGCGATGTCACCCTAGAATTTGTCAAGCCGTTGCCGGACAAATTTGCGATCCATCTTTGGGCATTTACGCAGACGGCTTATGTGGGGAAGGAATTTGTGGCCCGTGTGGGGAACGCTTCCAGAAGCTTCAAGCTGGAATCGACTGCCAGTACGGAGCAGGTGCTTGAGTTCGAGAACCCTGAAGGCGCAAAAACCCTTGTCATCGAGGTTCCAAAGGGTGCCGATCGGACACATGGCATTGCCCTTACCGGGCTTGGCATCTCGCCACTGAATGTGAAGTGGTAACAGTAAGCAGCGCAGACAGCACAGGCCGCGCGATATTTAGCTCCGGTAATCCGCGTTGATCTTCACGTAGTCATAGGAGAAGTCGCAGGTCCATACCTTGGCCTTGGCTGCGCCGCGCCCCAGATCAATGCGCACGACGATTTCACTCGGCGCCATTTCACGTGCGCCTTCTGCTTCGTGATAGCTGGCGGCAACGCCACCGTATTCCGAGACCAGCGTCTTGCCCAGCCAGAGTTTCACTGTGCGCACATCAAGATCGCCGAGCGAGGCATGCGCCTGTGCGGCGTTGCCGATAGCGGCAAGGATGCGACCGAGGTTCGGGTCGGAGGCGAAGAAGGCGGTTTTCACCAGCGGCGAATGCGCGATGGCATAGCCAACAGCTTTGCATTCGGCATGATCAAGGCCACCTTCAACGACGATTTCGATGAACTTGGTGGCACCCTCACCGTCACGCACGATGGCTTGGGCAAGTTCCGTGGCGACGGCGCTGACGGCATCGCGCAGCAGGGTGTACTCCTTGCTTGCGGCATCGGAGATTTCGGTGTTTTGTGCAGCACCGCTGGCGATCAGGATGAAGGAATCGTTGGTCGACGTGTCGCCGTCAATGCTGATGCAGTTGAAGGATTCTTCGGCTGCCTGCTTCACCAGTTGTTCGAGCAGCGCCTGCGAGATGGCCGCGTCGGTGGCGACGAAGCCGAGCATGGTCGCCATGTTTGGTTTGATCATGCCGGCCCCCTTGGAGATGCCGGTGATGTTGATGGTCTTGCCGCCGATACTGATCTGCCGCGATGCTGCCTTGGCGACGGTATCGGTTGTCATGATGGCGTGGGCGGCGGTGTGCCAGGCCTGACTGTCTCCGCGTAATGTGGCCTGGCATTGCGGCAGGCCGGCAATGAGCCGCTTGACCGGCAGCGGCTCCATGATCACTCCTGTGGAGAACGGCAACACCTGCCGGTCGGAGAGACCGAGCAGCGCGGCAACAGCGCTGCACGTCGCGTGCGCGGCGGCCAGTCCGGGCTCGCCGGTTCCTGCGTTGGCGATGCCGGTGTTGATCAGCAGAGCACGAATTTCATAGCCGGATAAATGTTCACGACATATCCGTACCGGCGCAGCGCAGAAACGGTTTTGCGTGAATACGCCGGCGACGCGGCTGCCGGGTGCCAGTTCGATCAGCGTCAGGTCGCGCCGGTTGGCTTTGCGGATGCCCGCTTCGGCACAGCCCAAGCGGACGCCGGCAACCGGCAGGAGTTGTTCGGCAGAGGGTGTGGCGTAATTGACGGGCATGGGAGCAACTCCTGAAAGTATCGAATGATGTCAAAAATTATTTAAGAAATACGGAACAATCCTTCCCGTTCGCTCCCTTCAACCTGCGCTTGTCGAAGACCCCAGAGCAAACGGTTGGTTAGTCCGTACTTCCTTGAAGACTATTTGCCAGAGCGCGCATACCGCAGCGGCACGCGCGCTGACGCTATCCGGAGTGACGCGCGCCCTGGCATTGTTGAGACGCAGCCTGTGTTGCAGGTGACGGTAGTCGCGGTAGGCATTGCGCACGGTTTCGGCGAGCGCCGCCGGGATCAGGCCAAGTTCGCCGGCGATGCGCAACAGGGCGATGTTGCCGAGATTGCCGGTGAGTTCCGGGTGCGCATGGGCGTGTCCGAGCACCAGATACTGAACGATAAATTCAACGTCGACCAGGCCGCCGCAGTCGTGTTTTAGATCGAACACTGCTTCGGCTTGCGCGCCCTTGGTGGCATGCGCGTCGAACATTTTCTGACGCATCGCCACGACTTCGCGCTTGAGATTTTCAAGATCGCGCGGCTGACGCAGGATCTCATTGCGAATCGCCTCGAAGGCGTCGCCGATGGTGTGGTCCCCCGCCGAGAAGCGGGCGCGGGTTAACGCCTGATGTTCCCACAGCCAGGCGGATTCGATCTGGTATTTGCGGAAGGTTTCGAGCGAGCAGACGATCAGACCGGAGTCGCCATTGGGGCGCAGGCGCAGATCGGTTTCGAAAAGCAGGCCGGCCGCTGTCTGGCTCGATAGCCAGGTGTTCAGCCGTGTTGCCAAGCGTGCGTAATTCTCCGGCGCTTCCGGTGCAGAGTCGTCGTAGATAAACACCAGGTCGAGATCAGAGGCGTAGCCGAGTTCCTTGCCGCCGAGTTTGCCGTAGCTGATGATGGCAAAGTGTGGTGTTTCGCAGTGACGCTTTGACACCTTGCGCCAGGCGAATCTGAGTGCCAGTTCGAGCATCACATCAGCCAGTGCGGAGAGGTGGTCAGCGAGTTTTTCGAGCGTCAGCATCCCGTCGAGATCCTGCGCCAGCAGGCGGAATAACTGGGCATGGTGTGTCTCACGCAACAGGTCCATCTGGCGTTCGGTATCTGGCTCGATTTCGTCAAGTGTGTGTTCAAGCTGTCGGCTCAGCGCGGGCCAGTCGGGTGCTGCTTCGAGGATGCGCGCATCGAGCAATTCATCGAGCAGGATCGGATGGTGTTGCAGGAAATTCGCCGCCCACAGCGATGCGCCGGCAAGATGGGCAAGCTTCTGGAGGCCGTCCGGATATTCAAGCAGCAGGGAAAGGTAGGCGGCGCGGCGGCTGACGGCTTCGAGCAGGTCGAGAATGCGTGTCAGGGCTTCGTCTGGATTCGGCGTGGCGGCGCAAGCTTCGACGACGCGTGGCACCAGTGCATCGAAACGGCTGCGTGCCAAATCCGGCATCTGCTGGTAACGATTGCCGGCATGCACGGCGGCGAGACGCTGTGCCGAGGCGGGCGCCTGGCGGTAGCCGAGTGTGACAAGACGTGCGGTGGTGTCACAGGCGCGATCCTCGACTTCCACGCAAGGTGGCCAGATGCCGTCGGGCGGCTGCGTCGATTGGCCGGGCTCGGCAAAGATGCTATTGAATTGCTGCGATACGGCGATGCGGTGATCGTCGAGTTCGGCCTGCAGCGCGTCGTAACTGGTGAAACCCATGGCTTGAGCGATGATCGTCTGATCGTCCGGTGTGTTGGGCAGACTGTGCGTCTGCGCATCGTCAAGATATTGCAGACGGTGTTCGAGTCGGCGCAAAAAATTGTAGGCGGCGCCCAGTTCGTGAGCCGCCTCATTCGTCAGTTGCCGGCGCTCGACGAGTAACGTCAGCACTTGCAGTGTCGGCCTGATCTGCAACTGCGCATCGCGCCCGCCGCGGATCAACTGGAAAACCTGGGCGATGAACTCGATTTCACGGATGCCGCCGGGACCGAGCTTGATATTGGCAGCCATATCCTTGCGCGCCACTTCGCGGCGTATCTGCCGGTGCAACTCGCGCATGGCGTTGATGCAGCCGAAATCGAGATATTTACGAAAGACAAAAGGCTGGCGGATGGCTTCAAGTTCGGCGAGCCATTCATCCCGGCATTTTTCCGCGATATTGCCAGGCAGCAAGCGCGCCTTGATCCAGGCATAGCGCTCCCATTCGCGGCCCTGCATCAGGAAATAATTCTCAAGCATTTCAAAACAGCAGACCAGCGGGCCGGAATCGCCGTTTGGCCGCAGCCGCATGTCGACGCGGAAGACCTGGCCGTCTCCGGTGATTTCGGCAATGGCATTGATCAGGTTACGGCCAAGGCGCGTGAAAAAATCGAAGTTGCTGATGCTGCTGACATTGCCATCCCTGCCTACGCCATCGGTTTCGCCATCCTCTGGATAGACGAATATCAGATCGATATCGGACGAGACATTGAGTTCGCGTCCACCGAGCTTGCCCATGCCGATCACCAGCATTTGCTGGGCTGTACCGCTGGCGTTGCGCGGCACACCGTAACGCGCAGAGAGTGTCTCGGTGAGGATCGTCCGCGCGGTTTCCACGGCAATTTCAGCGATCAACGTCATGCTTTCGGTGACTTCGGCAAGGTTTGCCTGTCCTGCCAGATCACGCGCGGCGATACGTGCCAGCGCGCGCCGCTTGAGCCTGCGCAACGCCGGTTTCAACGACATCTCGTCGAGGTCGTCGGGCAGGAAGCCGTACAAAGTTGCGGGCGTCAATGCTTCGCCGATGTGCTGTTCAAGTTCGCTGGCCAGCGATGGATCTGCGTCAAGCAACCGGGTCAGTGCGCGAGAGAGCGGTAACACACGCTGCAGAATGTCGGTGGGTGTGTCCATGGATCGTGGGCAGGTTCTGTCTTGAAAATATCGGCTATTGAGATTGTTATTGCCTTCGGTGCTGCCAGGCCGGGTATCGCTGCAACTTAAGGTAAAATTCCCGGTCTGTCACCAGACTGACACTATTCTAGTGCCTGCCATCGGGCTTGTGGTTTGCTGCCCCAGGATATGTTGCATGGGCCGCGTTTATCGATGACCCGGTTCTCCACGGAAAATAACATCAAGCTACTTGACCTATCGTCGGCTTTTCTGTTTCGCCGCCCCTGGCTGTGCCGTCTGACGCGCCTGCTGCTGTGGCTGGCGACGCTTGCCTATTTTGCCTTCGCTGCGATTTTGCTGACGCTGCGCTACGCAGTGCTGCCGCAGATCGAAAATTACCGTGGCAATATCGAGCAGATGCTTTCGTCATCGATGAATCTGCCGGTGGCGATTACCAGTATCGATGCGCATTGGCAGGGCCTGTTACCGCATCTTGCCCTGCACGGTCTTCAGGTGCGCGATCAGCAGGGCCGCCCGGCGCTGACCTTCGATAATGTGGCGGCGGATGTCTCCTGGAGTTCGCTGTTGTTTCTCGAACTGCGCCTGCAACGCCTGGAAATTATCGCACCGTCGCTGACCGTGCGCCGCGACGCACAGGGCCGCATCTTTGTTGCCGGTCTGCAAGTCAATACACCGTCACCGCAAAACCAGAACGACTTTTCAGACTGGCTACTGGCGCAGCATCGTGTCGTGGTCAGCGATGCCGACATCACATGGGTGGATGAACTGCGCGGTGCGCCCTCGCTGACTTTGCAGCATCTCAATATTCACCTGCAAAACGATGGCAGCCGGCATCGTTTCGGCATCACCGCCGATCCGCCGCGCGCACTTGCAGCGCGGCTGGATGTACGCGGAGACTTTGTTGGTGACGATCTTGACGTGCTCGATGCGTGGAAGGGAGAGGCTTATGCCGAACTTGATTACGCCGATCTCGCAGTGTGGCGCCAATGGGTCGACTATCCGCTCGAACTGTCGCAGGGCAGCGGTGCCATACGGCTCTGGCTGGATGTCGAGAAGAAGCGGCTGGCCAGCATTAATGCCGATGTCGCCTTCAATGATGTACAGATGCGTCTGGCAAATGATCTGCCGCTGCTCGACTTGCAGAATCTCAACGGCCGCTTGAGTGGCAAGCGTCTGGAGCATGGTTTCGAGATTGGCGCCAGACAGCTGGCCCTGACAACGCGTGACGGTATCCATGTTGCGCCGAGCGATTTCAGGTTGCACTGGAACGATGCTGTCGGACAGGTGCCGGCGCATGGCGAGTTTTCCGCCAACGGCCTCGATCTCGATGCGCTCGCCCGACTGGCTGGCTATCTGCCATTCCCCGCCAGCGTGCGCAAGCAACTGGTTGACGCTGCACCGCATGGCAAGGTCTTCGATCTGAACTCGACATGGAGCGGAATCCTCAATGCCAATGGGATCCCGAAAAACTACAGCCTGAAGGCGCGCTTCGAGCGTCTCGGCATGCATGCGCGGGGCGCGCTGCCCGGGTTCTCGGGTATTTCCGGCAGTATCGACGGCAATCAGCAGGGGGGGGCTCTCCGGCTTGCCAGCCGCGATGCCGCGCTTGAATTGCCGCAGGTATTTGCCGAGTCGCAAGTCGAGCTGGCTGTTCTGAATGCGCAGACGCAATGGAAGGCGAGCGGGGGGAAAACCGCGGTAACCATCGAACAGATCGCTTTCGAAAACCGTGATGCAGCCGGCACTGTCAGTGGCCACTATATCGGCGGTGTTGAAGGGCCGGGTGAGGTCGACCTGAGCGCGCATCTGACGCGTGGCAATGGCAACGCGGTGTGGCGCTACATTCCGCTTACGGTGGGCAAGAATGTGCGCGACTGGTTGCAGGAATCGATTCTTGGTGGCGTGAGTAACGATACGAGACTGCGCCTGCAGGGAGATCTCCACAATTTCCCGTTTACCGATGGTTCCGGCATCTTCGAAGTCAAGGGCCATTTTCATGGCGCTACGCTGCGTTATGTGTCGAGTTGGCCGCAGATCAACAACATCGTCGGCGAGCTGGAATTCGTCGGCAAGCGCATGCTCATCAAGGCCAGCAGTGGCAGCATCTACGGTGCCACACTGAGCGAAGTCAGCGCGGAAATCGCTGACCTCGATGCCGCCGATAACATTCTGCTGGTGGCGGGCAAGGCCGCCGGGCCGACGGCGGATTTTTTGCGTTTCATCGAAACCAGCCCGGTGGGTACGGCGGTCGACCATTTCACCGAGGACATGACGGCCGCCGGGAACGGCCAGATGGACCTCAAACTTGTATTGCCACTACAGCATCTGGCCGATACAAAAATCGAGGGCGGCTATCAGTTGGCCGGCAACCGTCTGAAGGTTGATGCCGATCTGCCGCCGCTGACCGATGTCACCGGCCGTCTGCAATTTACCGGCGATGCACTGAAAGCTGAGCGCGTCCGGGCGAATCTGCTCGGCATGCCTTTGACATTTAATCTGAAAACCGCCGGTAATGGTGCGGTGTCGGTCAGTGCTGCCGGCAGCCTGAGCATTGTCGAATTGCGCAAGCAATTCAGTCATCCGATGCTCGATCATCTCTCTGGCAGCGCACCCTGGCGCGGCAGCGTGCTGGCGCGCAAGAAAAATGCCGATGTCACTTTCGAGTCGCGGCTTTCTGGTATTTCGTCGAGCCTGCCTGTACCGTTCAACAAGAGTGTCGGCGAGGTGCTGCCGTTGCGTTTCGAGCGTAAGCTGCTGCTGTCGAAGCCGGCACCGCGCGCCGTGCCGGGCAAGCCGTCCGCAGCAACAGTCGCAACAGCGGCGGCGCTGCGCGACCAGATCGAGGTGTCGCTCGGCAGTGCGCTGACGGCACGCTTTGTTCGTCGTTATGAGGGTGAGCGCGGCGAGAAGGTCGTCTGGGAGCGCGGTGCGATTGCTGTTGGCGAGCCGCTGACGTTGCCCGACAAGGGCGTGCTGTTCTCCGTGAATCTGCCGAAGATCGATGTCGACAACTGGCGTGCCCTGTTACCCAGGCCAGTTGCGGCGAAGGACGCGCCCGCCACCGAAGCATCGCTGGCGATTACGGCACTCGCCCTAAAAACTCCGGAGATGGTTGTTTTTGGCCGGAGTCTTCATGACCTGGCCATGCGTGCCAGCCTTAACCGAGACGGCGGCTGGCGTGCCGAGATCAAGAGCCGCGACATGAACGGCGAACTGAACTGGCGCGGTCAGGGCAGCGGTCGCTTGTCCGGGCGTCTCAAACAACTTGCAATCAACGATGCTGGCGCGAAATCGGCAAGTGATACGGGCGGCACGACAATGGTCGAGGAAATGCCTGGCCTGGATGTCGAGGTCGACCAGTTCATGCTCCACGGTAAGCCGCTCGGCAAGCTCAAGTTAACCGCCGATAATCATGAGGGCGCTTGGGATGCCAAACTGGACATCGACAATGACGACGGCAAATTATCGGGAGAGGGCAAGTGGCGCGCAAGTCCGACCCAATCGGATACCCAGCTCAAGTTTTTGCTCAATGCGAAAAGTATCGAGAAGCTGCTGGCCAGACTCGGCTATCCCGATACCATGCGCCGTGGCCACGCCACGCTGGAGGGTAATCTGTTGTGGAACGGCACGCCATTTGCTCTCGATTATCCATCGTTGAGCGGTACGCTGAATGTGGATGCCGGTAATGGACAGTTCAACAAGCTCGAACCGGGCGTCGGTCGCCTGCTCGGCATTCTCAGTCTGCAATCGCTGCCGCGTCGCATCACCCTCGATTTTCGCGACATTTTCAGCGAGGGCTTTGCCTTCGACAGCATCACCGGTCAGGTCAAACTGAATCGCGGTGTTATGGATACGCAGAATCTGCTGATTCAGGGCCCGGCGGCCAAAGTGATGATGAGCGGTAGCGTCAGCCTGCCGCAGGAAACACAGAATCTCAAGGTGCGTGTGCAGCCTGCGATCGGTGATTCTCTGGCGGTCGGCACAATGCTGGCCAATCCTGCGGCTGGTGCAATCGTCTGGCTGACGCAGAAGATATTGCGCGATCCGATCGACCAGGCTTTTGCGTTCGAGTATGCGGTCACCGGCACCTGGGTCGATCCGAAGGTGACCAAGCTGACCGGGCCGCCGCAAAATGGCGAAAATCAGGACAAGCCAAACTGACAAAATGGGGATGACATGCTGATTGCCGCTGTACAGATGATTTCCAGCCCCGCTGTTGACGCCAATCTGCGCGAGGCTGAGCGCCTGATTGACCTTGCGGTGGCGCAGGGTGCAAAGCTGGTGGCGCTGCCAGAATATTTTCCGCTGATTGGCGCCAGCGATGCTGCGCGCCTCGCCGCGCGAGAGATGCTGGCCGATGCTGAAGGTGGTGGAGATAACAGCGGACCGATTCAGGCATTTCTCGCCGATACCGCGAGGCGTCACGGTATCTGGCTGGTTGGCGGCTCACTGCCGCTGGTTGCTGACGATCCGGCCAAACTGCGCAATGCCTGTCTTGTGTATGACAATACCGGCCGCCGTATCGCGCACTATGACAAGGTCCATCTGTTTGGCTTTACGCATGGAACGGAAAGCTACGATGAGAGTCTGACCATCGAACCGGGCAGTACCGCCGTGGGCTTCGATACGCCGACGCTTGACGAGATTCGCCGTATCGGTCTGGCGATCTGCTACGACCTGCGTTTTCCTGGATTATTCCGGGCGATGGGCGAAATCGATCTGCTGGTGGTTCCTGCCGCGTTCACCGAGATTACCGGCCGCGCACACTGGGAAATGCTGCTGCGCGCGCGTGCCGTCGAAAACCAGTGCTATGTGTTGGCGGCGGCGCAGGGTGGGCAACATCCAACAGGGCGACTCACCCACGGCAACAGCATGATTATCGATCCTTGGGGCGATATCCTTGGCCGTATCGACAAGGGTGCCGGTGTGGTGGTTGCCGACATCTCCGCAGCACGTATCAACGAAGTGCGCAGCAGCCTGCCAACGCTACGCCACCGAAAATTTTGATGGAACAGAACATGACAAAAGATTCGCAAGCGCATTACAGCATTGCCGAGCAATATCTACTGGCACCCTATGGCCTGACGCCGTCTCGTCTCGACGGCATCTTCGGTCAGATGTTTGGCCAGCGCCTTGACTACGCCGATCTTTATTTTCAATATGCGCGTTCGGAAGGCTGGAGCCTGGAGGAAGGCATCGTCAAGTCGGGCAGCTTCAACATCGAGCAGGGCGTCGGTGTGCGTGCCATCAGTGGCGAAAAGACGGCGTTTGCCTATTCCGATGAAATCAGTCTGGCAGCTTTGCAAGGCGCCGCCCAGGCAACACGCGCCATTGCTGCACAGGGTGGCAACGGTGTGGCGCCGATGCTCCGTCATGGCGCGCAACTGGCACCGCTCAAGGCGCTCTATGCGGCGCATGATCCACTCGCCTCGCTGGCCGATGCCGAAAAGGTCCGGCTGCTCGAACGTTTGGAAGGTTTCGCTCGTGCTGCCGACACACGCGTCGTTGAAGTCATGGCGAGTCTTGCCGGTACCTGGGAGGTCGTGCTGGTGGCGCGCAGTGACGGCCATCTGGCGGCTGATGTACGCCCGCTGGTGCGTGTCTCGCTGAGTGTCATCATGAGCGAAGGCGGCCGCCGCGAGCAGGGTTCGGCAGGCGGCGGCGGACGTTTCGATTATGGCTATTTCAGCGATGCACAATTGCTGGACTATGCAAGCAAGGCGGTTCACCAAGCCAGCGTCAATCTTGCCGCCAAACCCGCGCCGGCAGGTTCGATGACTGTGGTATTGGGACCGGGCTGGCCAGGCATTTTGCTGCACGAGGCGATCGGCCATGGCCTTGAAGGCGACTTCAACCGCAAGGGCAGTTCGGCCTTCGCCGGACGCATCGGCGAGCGCGTTGCGGCGAAGGGCGTAACTGTCGTCGATGACGGCAGTATTGCTGATCGACGTGGTTCGCTGTCGGTTGATGACGAGGGCAATCCCGGCCAAAGCACGCTGCTGATCGACGACGGTATCCTCGTTGGTTACCTGCAGGATGCGCTGAATGCGCGCTTGATGGGCGTTCAACCCACCGGCAACGGCCGCCGTGAATCTTTTGCGCATTTGCCACTGCCGCGCATGACGAATACCTATATGTTGAACGGCCAGCGGAATCCACAGGAGATTATCGCTTCGGTAAAAAATGGATTGTATGCAGCGAATTTTGGCGGTGGCCAGGTCGACATTACCAGCGGCAAGTTTGTCTTCTCCGCCGCCGAGGCCTACCTGATCGAAAATGGCCGCATCACCACGCCGGTCAAGGGCGCGACGCTGATTGGCAACGGCCCCGACGTACTACAGCGTGTGACCATGATCGGTGACGATCTTGCGCTCGACCCCGGCGTTGGCACCTGCGGTAAGGAAGGTCAGAGCGTCCCGGTCGGCGTCGGTCAGCCGACGTTGAAAATCGAAGGCCTGACGGTTGGTGGCACAGCGTAGCGCGTCATTTGAAATGACCTCTTTGTTGTCCCCGCAAGAGCGGGAATGACTGCGGAGAGTTATTGACCCGCTATGGTTTCCAGTCAAGTACCAGAACCAGAAGGCGACACTCTGTCGTAGGTCTCGACGCCGCCTTCGCCGGCCAGCAGCAGCACGTCGGCACCGCGCCGGGCGAACAGACCGTTGCAGACGATGCCAACGATTTGTTCCAGCCGGCTTTCCAGGGCAAGCGGATCGCTGATTGTCAATCCATGTACGTCGAGGATCAGGTTGCCGTTGTCGGTGACGCAATCTTTGCGTAGCTTGGGTAGTCCGCCGAGTTTTTTCAGTTCGGCGGTAACGTAGGCCTGCGCCATCGGAATCACTTCGATGGGCAGCGGAAATTTGCCGAGTGTCGTCACGCGCTTGCTGCGGTCGCAGACGCAAACGAAAGTGTGCGCAGCGGCAGCAACGATTTTCTCGCGTGTCAGCGCGCCGCCACCGCCCTTGATCATCGCCATGCCGTGATCGATTTCATCGGCGCCATCGACATAGATCGGCAGGCTACCGCCGTTGGTCAGCACCGCGTTGAGATCGAGCACGCGAATACCGTGGCCTTCCAGACGCTTGCGCGTCGCTTCGGAACTGGCGACAGCGCCACCGAGGCGATCCTTGATGGCAACCAGTTCGTCGATAAAAAAGTTGGCCGTCGAGCCGGTGCCGACACCGAGGATTGCCCCGATCGGCAGGTGCGCCGCCACATACGTCTGCGCCGCGCGGGCGACTGCCAGCTTGAGTTCATCCTGGGTCATCGAGCCGTCTCCTGAAAATGTATCTAATGGCTGGATTTTAGCGGTTATGCCAAGGGTGCATGCGGCGCTTTGCGTTAAAATCGAATTTTCACTTTCAGGCAACGTGCAGTCAGGCTGCGCTTCATATAAAGCATGAAACCCATTGTCGATGATGTCCGCATCAAGGAAATCAAGGAACTGACCCCGCCCGCGCACCTGTTGCGCGAGTTTCCGGTGAGCGAGGCTGCGGCGCAGACTACTTTTACGGCACGCCAGGATATTCACCGCATCCTGCATGGTGCTGACGACCGGCTGGTGGTGGTGATCGGTCCCTGCTCGATTCATGATTGTGCCGCGGCACTCGACTATGCGCGCAAATTACGCGCCGAGACCGCACGCTTCGCCGCCGATCTGCTGATCGTTATGCGCGTCTATTTCGAGAAGCCGCGCACCACGGTGGGTTGGAAGGGGCTGATCAACGATCCGCACCTTGATGGCAGTTTCCGCATCAACGAAGGCTTGCGTCTGGCGCGGCAGATGCTCTACGACATCAACGAACTGGGTTTGCCGTGTGGCACCGAGTTTCTCGATACCATCACACCGCAGTACACGGCCGACCTGATCAGCTGGGGCGCCATCGGCGCACGCACCACCGAGTCGCAAGTGCATCGCGAGCTGGCTTCCGGCCTGTCGTGTCCAGTTGGTTTCAAGAACGGTACCGACGGCAACGTGTGCATCGCCATCGATGCGATCCGTGCTGCTGCCAGTCCGCATCACTTTCTCTCGGTGACCAAGGGCGGACATTCGGCGATCGTCTCGACTAACGGTAACGAGGATTGCCATGTCATCCTGCGTGGCGGGAAATCCACCAATTATGACGCTGCCAGTATCGATGCCGCCTGCAAGGATCTCGGTGCGGCCGGCATTGCGACGCGGGTGATGATTGACTTCTCGCATGCCAACAGTCGTAAGCAATATCAGTTGCAGGTTGAGGTAGCACGCGAGGTCGGTGCGCAGATCGCCGCCGGCGACAGCCGCATTTTCGGCGTCATGGTCGAGTCGAACCTGAAGGCGGGCCGTCAGGATCTGACGCCCGGGAAGTCGCTCGAATACGGCGTGTCCGTCACCGATGCCTGCATCGACTGGGAGGGCAGTCTGACCGTACTCGACACGCTGGCCGCAGCCGTGCGCCAGCGACGTCTGACGCTGGCCGAGTAGTAAGCGTCCTCCGCATGTCCAGCGTATTCAATGCGACTGCTCCATGACGCGGCGGATATTTCTTGTCTTGCTGGCACTGACCCTGCTGTTCCGCTTCTGGCTGGCGGCGGCGATGCCGATCACCGGTGACGAGGCTTACTTCATCTGGTGGGGCTGGACTCCTGCGTTGGGCTTCTACGATCATCCACCGATGATTGGCTGGTGGTTGGCGCTGTTGCTCAAAGTCAGCGCCGCCGAGTGGTGGCTGCGCACGCCGACGATATTGATACCCGGCATCATGGCGCTGGCGACAGCGCGTTTTTTGCGCAGCCGCGGCGAGGCTCTTTCCTGGGGTGCGGCCACGCTGGTGCTGCTGGCACCGGTGAACGTCTGGAATGTTTTTGTCACCACCGACACGCCGCTGATCTACTTTGTGTTCTTTTCGGCGCTGGCATTCCTGCACGATTTCGGCAAGGCCAATGCAGGCTTTCAAGCAA
>DAOLZE010000034.1:0-14778 GCA_035426125.1 Rhodocyclaceae bacterium | reverse complement strand
TCAGACGACGAATGGCCAGTTGCAAAATTTGCAGCCTGGCATCCGGCGAGGGCAGATCGGCTTCATTGATGCGCCGCTGTGGTTTGACAAGCCCCGGCAGATGCGCATAGTTGTAGACGGAAAGGCGGTCAGGCGAGAGACGAATGACCTCTTCGAGCGTACGGTTGAAACTGATGACATTCTGCTTCGGCAGACCGTAGATCAGGTCGACGCTGATCGACTTGAAATTGCTGGCGCGCGCTGCTTCAATCACCCGCTGCGTCTCTTCGAGGCTCTGAATGCGATTGACGGCCCGCTGCACGTCGGGATCGAAGTCCTGCACACCGATGCTCATGCGATTGAAGCCAAACTCACCCAGAAGATGCACTGTCGCTTCGTCAACCTTGCGCGGATCGACCTCGATTGAGTATTCGCCATTCGGGATCAGACGAAAATGCTCACGCGTCATGTCCATCAGGGTGCGCATTTCGTCCTGAGAAAGGAAGGTCGGCGTTCCACCACCCCAATGCAACTGTGCCACATCGTGCGGACCATCGAGCGCCGCCGCCTGCATCGCCAGTTCCTTGCCAAGATACTTCAGGTATTTCGCGGAGCGGCCATGATCCTTGGTGATGATCTTGTTGCAGGCACAGTAATAGCAGATGGTATTGCAAAACGGGAGGTGCACGTATAATGAAAGCGGTTTGCCGATGCCGCCAACGGTGCGCCGCCCAAGCCACATGCGGTAGTCATCCGGACCGAAGGCTTCGACGAAGCGGTCTGCCGTCGGATAGGATGTGTAGCGCGGCCCATTGATATCAAATCGGCGTATGACTTCAGCATCAAATATGGATTCGTTCTGGAGTGTGCTCATTTGTTCAGACGTGGGATATCGAGAGAGAAATGATCGGGATCTCCCGCACCAGCGCGGAAAAAACCACAATGCGCCACAATGCCGCAAGTGCTTGTCCGTCACGTTGACACAGATCAAACAATAGCCTTCCAAGCACCTTCCAAACGTCTTTCGAGCGATGCCTGCGAGAACAATGCAAGTGAAACTGAAGCCTACGCCGCATGAAGAGGATTGCTCCAGATGTAATCTGCGCGACCTGTGTCTGCCTCTGGGACTCTCCGAATCGGAAGTCGTACAACTCGACACCGTCATCGGCACACGCCGCCGCGTCAAGCGCCAGCAGCATCTTTACCGTGCCGGCGAGCACTTCTCGTCAATTTACGCGATTCGCAGTGGCTTCTTCAAGACGGACGTACTGCTTGAGGACGGCCGCCATCAGGTCACCGGTTTCCAGATGGCTGGCGAAATTCTCGGCCTCGATGGCATTGGCAGCGAAACCCATTTCTGCAATGCAGTTGCTCTGGAAGACAGCGAAGTCTGCGCCATTTCCTTTGCCCTGCTCGAACAGTTATCGCGTCGCATCCAGCCTTTGCAGCGCCAGCTCCATAAAATGATGAGCCGGGAAATTGTGCGCGATCATGGCGTCATGATGCTGCTCGGCACCATGCGCGCCGAGGAGCGACTGGCCGCTTTTCTGCTCAATATTTCACAGCGTTTTGCCGCGCGTGGCTTCTCGCCGCTCGAATTCCACTTGCGCATGACGCGCGAGGAGATCGGCTCCTATCTCGGCCTGAAGCTCGAAACTGTCAGCCGTACCTTCTCCCAGTTTCAGGAGGCGGGACTCGTTAATGTCCAGCAAAAACATATTGTCATTCTCGATGGTGTCGCATTAAAGCGAATGCTCAATCAGCAGCCGAACAGCCGATAAGCGTTGTGTTGTATCGCCTGCCGCCGGCCCGGAATCGCTGCGCGCGAAGGACTCGAGGCGTATTCTCCGATCGGAGTTATCCAGACACTCCCGGCACCAACGCCAGAAAGCCGCGCGGATCGTGCGTCAGCGCAACCGAGACGATCCATGCAAATACCAGCAGCGCGAGTACCCAGCAGATCAGCCGCACGCGCTTGCTGCGCCCGGCCTTCAGCGCCAGGGAACCGAGAATGATGTAGCCGATCAGGCCGAATATCTTGGCCGTTACCCAACCGGCAACGAAAGGGTACTGGCCAATCATCGCAGTGAGCGTCAACGCCGCCAGCAGCAGCAGAGTGTCATTGACGTGTGGCACGATTTTCAGCCAGCGATTTGCCATCAGCGGCGAATCACTCAACATCAGCAGACCGCGCAGAAAAAATCCGGCACCGCTGAGAATCACACAAGCAACATGCAGATGCTTGATTGCAAAATACGCATTCATCAAAAATTATCCACCAGAAAAAATCATGCTATGTTTCGCCTTCACAGGAGTTGCCGCATGCACCCGGAAAAAACCGAACGCCTTGATATTCCGCAGATTCTCGCGCGCCTGCCGCTGTTTCTCGAACTGGCTCCAGATCAGATCACCTACATCGCCGAGCATACCCGCGAAAAGCGCCTTGAAAAAGGGGGAGTGCTTTTCCAGAAAGGCGACATGCCGCGCGGATTTTATGTGATTGTCTTCGGGCAGATCAAGCTTGCCTTCCCGTCCAGTCAGGGTAACGAAAAAGTCATCAATATTCTTGGCCCACGGCAAAGTTTTGGCGAAGCGGCGATGTTCATGGACCGTCCCTACCCGGTATTTTCCGAAGCGCTGTCCGACACGCTGCTGCTGCATATCGCCCGCAGTTGCGTGTTTGAACTGCTCGAACAGGATACCTCCTTCGCCAGGCGCATGTTGGCCGGCCTGTCAATGCGCCTGCACTCACTGGTGCAGGATGTCGAATCGTACTCGTTGCGTTCAAGCGCCCAGCGCGTCATCGGGTTTCTATTGCAGCATTGCGATCAAGAATCTCGTGACAAGATTGATCCCGCTAACGAACAGACCATCGCTCTGCCCACCTCCAAGCAGGTCATCGCTTCGCGTCTGAATCTCACCCCGGAGACTCTCTCGCGCATTTTCCACGACCTTACCGACGCGCAATTGATCACCGTGCATGGCAAGCAGATCACGATTCATGATATTGATCGCTTGCGTACATTTGAGCTTTAAGAAAAGTACGGATTAGATCTGCATTTTCCTGAAATTCGCATACAGCCGCACCGCACCGATCAGGTTCCACTCAAGCCACAGACAGGAAGCCGCCAAGGCCGCGCCTGCCGGACGCGTCAGCAGCGGCCAGAACAGCGCTGCAAGCAGCAGGGCAAGCGCCAAAAAATGCAACAGAAATTGCTCACGCATCCTCGCCTCTGGAATCATCTGCTTGATGTTTGGCGGCAATACCTTCAGTCCGGCCATCTGCTGCAGATGCAGCCAGTTGAGGAACGGCACAATCTTGTAGAGCATGCCGTTGATCGCCGACATGAAGACCCCGACAAAGGCCAGTACACCGAGCCAGAGCGGGGCGCGCGGCATCCCGCCAAGCGCCGGCACTGCCAGCAGTGTCAGCCATGAAACGGCAAGCGTCAGCAAAGCCAGCATCGCCCCGCGCCAGAAAGCAAAGTTCACATCGGTCAGACGTCGCCGGCGCCTGGACTGCAACTGCAAAGTAACTGCGGCATACAGCGCACCGAGCAGCAGGCCGCCAAGACCCAGCAGACCGGATAATGATTTTGGCATAATATCGGCGGCAGCCGGGATCAGTACCGGTTGCAGCGTCCACAAACCCAGCACCAGCAGCAGGATGGGCGGCAACCAGCGCATCAGCCAGACAGGATAAGGCGGCGTTAATTGAAACATCGGCACCACTTGGTTGGATACACCGATCACCAGCATCAACGCCCAGCCACCGAGCCCCCATGCGGCATGCACATTGACGATGGCGGGCAGCGGTAAGCCGGTCTGCCAGCGACCGAAACCGCCGAGCGCACTGACCAGAAGTATGCCGAGAATCAGCGTCACGGCCAGGCCAAACAGCGCCAGGCGCAATATGCGGATGCTCGGCCCCTGCGCCGGGGTGCGCCAGAGTGCCAAGCCGACGACGAACAGAAAACTGCCAAGGCCGACGGCGAACAGCGATGCTGCAATCAGCAGCCACAGCGGCTGGCTCAGAGCAAAACCGCCGGCCAGCAGCAGAGTGGCGACAATGAGCAGCGGATGCAGTACGCCAGCCACCAGACGCGGCTGCCAGACATTGCCGCCGCTGGTCACCGGCACAAATTGCAATAGCGCACCGCACATTGCCTGTAGCAGAAAACCGACCGAGAGCAAATGGGTCAGTGCCAGTGTGCCGGCGCTCCAGCGCGATGCCAGCATATCAGGCCCGAGCCAGATCAGAAGCAGACCGGCCAGGATACCGAACAGCGGTGCGGTCAGAAAAAACCGGAAGGGCACCGAGATTGGCGGCGCCTGCTCGAACGATAGATTCGGATGCATCGGAAACGTTAAAACCGCCGATCAAGCCTTGGCGATGCGAATTGCATTGGTGCCATCGTCGCGCAATTCGCAACTGTAGCGATAACCGTTGCGCCGGAGGATCGAATACAGCGGATGAGGTTCGCAGTACAGCAGCAGCAGCAGCTCTTCACCCGGCCCCAGGGTGTCGAGCGCTGCCAGCGTAAGTTCGAGCGGCTCCGGCGGTTGCAAGTCGCGGCCATCGATGATGTGCGGAGCTTCCGGAGTGCTCATTGCGCCGTCTTCAGGCGCTCACCAAGCTGCGCCGTCAGATCCACTGCCTGTGCTTCGAGCGACTGATCGCACATCGGATAGAGAATGTTCTCTTCCTTCATATTGTGCTGCTGCATCAGGATCAGCAGAGTTTCGGCAACGCCGGAAAATGCCACCACATCCCGATCCGCCGCCGCTATATTCATCTGCTGGAGCAATTCGCGCACCTGCACATGCTCCTGCCGCATCACCTGGGTCGGCCCCATCGACATGCCGGTCGCATTTTCAAAAGCGGGAAACAGCAAATTTTCCTCGCCATCAAAATGTGCCAGTGTTTCCCGCGAGAAACGTTCGCAGGCGGCATTGCAGGCCGGCCAGTCGCCGCGATGCGCAGCCTCCTCAGCAGTGGAAAAGAGTTCGTCACAATACTTGTGATGAGTGGTGAGAAGCGTGTGGATCTGTGGCATGGTGCTTAAACTCGAAATGAGGAGCGACCATTGTATGGTTCGACGCAACCCCCACCTTGACGGGCGTCAAGGATTTTCGGCAAACCGATCAGGCCGGCTGCGGCATGCGTCCATACAGCATGTAGTCAATCAGTTCCTTCACCGAGCGAATCGCGCGGCCCAAAGGCAGCGGCTCGGCTCCGCGGAAGAACAGACCTTTCTCGATATCGCCGCGCAGCGCTGCAGCGAGCTGGTTGTCGATGCAGAACTGGCCGGCCTTCGACAAACTGTCGCGCAGACCGCAGGTTTGCAGGCAGTCCCAGACCAGCGTGCACTTATGTTCTTTGTGCTCAGCCGCCGCCATCAACATCGACTCGCGCCTCAAATAATTGTTCAGCCAGGGCGTCCTCACGGCGCGTGCAGGTAGCCCGGCGGTGCTCATGAACGTAACGATGTCCTGCGGCCCGGCCTCGGTCAGTACTTTCTTGAAATTCTGGTGGGCATCGCCCTCTCCGGTCACTGCGAAAGGCGTACCAAGCTGTACGGCGGCAGCGCCGAGACCGAGCAGATGGAGAACCTGTTCGTGACTGTTAATGCCGCCCGCCGGAATCAGTGGCACGCGCGCCGGATCGATGTCCATATCGCGCAAGGCCTGCTGCGCACCGGGCAGAACGGTCTCGAAGTCGAAGCGGGCATCAGTGATGTCCTCCGGCTTTGCTGCGCCGAGGTGGCCGCCGGCATAGCGCGGATGCTCGATGACAACAGCATCCGGCAGACGCCCCTTGCGCAGCCATTTCTTGACTACCAAAGCGATGCCGCGCACATCGGAAAGAATCGGTATCAGGGCGACATTCGGGAATTCGGCGGTAATCTCCGGCAGATCCAGCGGCAGACCGGCGCCCATGACAATGGCATCGGCACCACTCTTGCATGCCTGGCGCACCAGATCGGCGTATTCGGTAACCGCACGCATCACGTTCACCGCAATTATTCCGTTGCCTCCGGAAAGCTCTTTGGCAGCACGCACTTCACGATCAAGTGCCACCAGATTTGCTTCATTGATGGCCTGCTTGTCACGGCTGCGGCCGGTCTGTTCCATCAGATCCGGATGCAGACGGCGCAGATCGACGCTGGCGATGGTGCCCACCGCATTCTGCTGTGCCACGCTGCCGGCCAGCCGATGCGCAGAGACGCCGACACCCATGCCTCCCTGGACAATGGGCAATAGCTGGCGACCCTTGATAATCAAGGGTTGAATCGGAGAAAACACCATGGGGATTGCTCTTCAGAAATTGGCGGACTTCGCTCAGGCGGATGTTACAGAATGTTACGCTACACCGGCAGGAATCGCCACCAAATACTGCGCATATTCTGCTTCTCGTATGGCAATAACCGCCTTGCAAAAGTGGAGAACGAATGAGGAAAAATGATCAAATCATATTTCCAGAACATATGTACCCGGCGCATCGCCCAGTGCCGGATATGCCTTGCTGGTAACCGGCAAGGCATCCACCAGCTTGCCTGATCGCGGTTTTAGCCAGGCCATCCAGTCCTCCCACCAGCTGCCGGAAAAACCCTCGGCACGCTCCAGCCAGGTATCCGGATCGTCATGGCGCTCAGTATCGGCGACCCTGAACTTGCGCTTCTGTGGGGTCACCACCGGATTGATGATGCCCAGAATATGTCCTGAGCTCGACAACACATAGCGTTTCGGGCCCGAAGCAAAATTATTGATGCGGAAAGTCTGCCTCCACGGTGCAATATGATCGTCCTCGGCACTGACCGAATAAACCGGCTGGGAAATCTGCTCAAGGTCGATCTTCTCGCCAGCGATGGTCAGCGCGTCCTTCCTGATGAGGTTGTTGTTCAGATAGAACTCCCGCAGATACCACGCGTGCATCCGCGCCGGCATGCGCGTGGTGTCCATGTTCCAGAACAGCACATCGAAAGGCGGTGGCGGTTCGCCATACAGATAACCATGCACCACGTAATGCCAGATCAGGCTGTTGGAACGCAACAGACGGAAGGCGGTGGCCATCTCCTTGCCGTCGAGATAACCTTTCTTCTCCATGTTCTTCGACAACCATTGCACCGTATTCTCGTCGAGGAATACTTCGATATCACCCGGCTTGTGATAATCGACAAGAGAGGTGAATAAGGTCATGCTCGCCACCGGCATTTCCTTGGGCGAGTAATGGCGATTCGCCCAGGCCATCCAGGTCGCCAGCGCCGCGCCACCGATGCAATAGCCAACCGCATTTACCTGCTTTGAACCGCTAATGGCGCGCGCCGTGGCGATGATTTCGGAGATTCCATCTGTCATGTAATCGTCAAAGCTGGTATCGCGCATGCTCGCATCCGGATTCTTCCAGCTGGTGATGAAAACGCTGAATCCCTGGTCGAGAAGGTACTTCACCATGCTCTTCTTCGGCGTCAGATCGAGGATGTAAAACTTGTTGATCCATGGCATGACAATGACAACAGGCTTTTCGTGATTTTTTGCCACGGTTGGCGTGTAATGAATGACTTCGAGCAGGTGGTTGCGGAACACCACCTTACCCGGCGTCGTGGCAAGATTTTCACCAACGCGGAAATCGTCAGGATTGGTCATGCGTACCGTGCCGGCTTTCATATCCTCGACAAAATTCTGCATGCCGTGCAGCAGGCTCTCACCATTCGATTCGATGGCCTTGCGCATCGCCAACGGATTGGTCAACAGAAAGTTGGTCGGCGCCACCGCATTGAGCCACTTCCGCCACCAGAAGGCAGCGTGGCGCCGTTCCTTGCTGGACAAGCCCGGCGTATCGTAAAGCATGTCCTGCATCTGGTGCGTAAACAGCAGATACCACTCCTTGGCGATATCCCAGGTGGCAGTCTCCTGCCACTGCGGATCGGCAAAACGTGTATCGTCATCGTGGGGCTTGACCGGATCCTCGCTCGGCATACCCATCGCACGACGCCACGCATGCATTTGCATGGTCAGGATATCCGCTGAAAACTTCCCCATCTCCTCGGCAAGTTCCTGCGGATGTAACAGCCAGGCCAGGTGCGCATGTATCAGCGGCGTGACCATACCAACCGGATCGATGTTGTTTTCCACGGTCTGGCCCACCGACCGCCAGGCTGTCAGGGGTGCCAATAAAGTCTTTGCCAGGGGGGGCTCGGTCTTGCTCATATATTGCTCCAGAAATATTGATTGCCGCAGGGCAATCATGCAGGTCTACTGTTACGCCTATAATGGGATTATCCCATCACTCACGCCAAGAGGCTCGTTATGTTCAAACATTTCCTTGTGCCAACAGACGGCTCCGATCTTTCCAGCGATACCGTAAAACGCGCCGTAACTTTTGCCCGCGAATGTGGCGCAAAAATTACGTTCTTCTTCGCCAAGCCAGACTACCCGATCGCCTTTTACGGCGAGGGTGCGCTGATTGATCCAACCACGCCGGAGAAATTTACCGAAATGGCCGAGAAACAGGCGCAGGAGATTCTTTCCCGGGCAACCACGGCGGCCGATGCCGCAGGTGTCGACAACGATTCAGTGAGCACCATCAGCGATATTCCCTACGTCAGCATCATTGAAGCCGCGACGAATGCCGGATGCGACCTGATTTTCATGGCCTCCCACGGCCGACGCGGTTTCAGTGGATTGTTGTTGGGCAGCGAGACGCAGAAGGTTCTGACACACTCGAAAATACCGGTGCTGGTTTACCGCTGAGCAACCGGTAACGCATTCTCTTTCTGTAACCCCTGCGCAACCGTAGCGGTACCGCTGCCGAAGATCATCTCAGCGGAGGCAGGCAGGATCATGTTGCCCATGATGCGCCAGCTCCCTGCATCATCCTCGAGCAGGACAACCCAATGGCCGGCCGCCGGCAGCTTGAACTTGCCACTGTAACGTCCATCCTGCAAGGCCAGCACCTGACTCTGATCAAATCCAGCACGTGTCGGATGAGAGATGGTGACACGTAGCCTGGCGGGTGGAACAAAACCTCCTGCCGTACCAGCAAGCCTGACATTGATGCGGTCAAGTGCCAGCGTCAGACCGGCCTGCAAACCAAGTTCTCTGGCGCGATCACTAAGCTTGAGAGTCCGATTGATCGCCAGACCCTTCCTGTAGTAATCCTCCGTCACCAGGCCATCGTCGGAGCGAATTGCCAGCCAGAGCGTGACGAAACTTGCCACCACGACAATCGCCGGTCCGGCCATCAGGAACCATGGCCAGCGATGGCGATACCAGGGCGCTGCAATGGATGGGAGCATTGACGGATTCATCATTTACGGCACCAGAAAGCTGGCTTTTTCATGCACGGCGATCTTCGGGTCACTGATTTCCGCGACATCAAAATAAATCCTGTTCGAACCTTTCTTGCCGGACTCTGCCGGTGCACGCACAGCCAGCGTGACGATGCGTGAAGCCGCCGCAGGGATCTCGACGATGCGCTCTGCGTCGAAATCGGCACCCTCCAGTCCGCTGACGCTGATCGAGTAACGATGCGCGACTTCGCTAACATTCATGATTTGCAGGCGGTACAGGTTCTCGATCATGCCATTGTCAAGCTCGCGCGACATGACGCCGCGGTCGCGAATGACATCCACCTTGAGCGGCAGGCGCGTCGCGATGCCATAGGCAGTCGCCGTAACCAGCAGCGCCAGGATCACACCATAAATGATGGTGCGCGGACGAATCAGGTGACGAATAATTTCCTTGCGCCCCCAGTGCTTGGCAAGCGCCCGCTCGGTCGAATAACGAATCAGCCCACGTGGATAATTCATCTTGTCCATCACTTGATCACAGGCGTCGATGCAGGCTGAACAGCCGATACATTCGGATTGCAGGCCGTTGCGGATATCGATGCCGGTCGGACATACCTGGACGCAGATGTCGCAATCGACGCAATCGCCCTTCCCCTGCACCTTGTAGTCGTCATTTTTAGCACGTGCACCGCGCGGCTCGCCACGTTCGACATCGTAGGTCACGACCAGCGTATCCGGATCAAACATCACGCTCTGGAAGCGCGCGTAGGGGCACATGAACAGGCATATCTGCTCGCGCAGGAAACCAGCATCCAAATAAACCAGTCCACCATACAAAAGTATCCAGGCGAGTTCCCAGGAACTGAAAGAGAAATCGGAGAATTGCGCAACCAGCGTTCTGATCGGTGTGAAATAGCCAACGAAGGTGAAACCAGTCCACACGGCGACAATTAGCCAGGCCGAATGCTTGGCAAATTTGAGTATGAATTTGCGTGAACTCATCGGCGCCTGGTCTAGCTTCACGCGCGCCATGTGGTTGCCTTCGATCTTCTCCTCGATCCAGAGAAAGAGCGAAGTGAATAGCGTTTGCGGACAGGCGTAGCCGCAGAACAGGCGCCCGCCGATGGCGGTAAACAGGAACAGGGCGTAGGCCGAAATGATCAGCAGCAATGCCAGATAGATGACATCCTGTGGCCAAAAAATCAGATTGAAGGCATAAAACTTGCGCTCGGCCAGATCGCACAGGAAGGCCTGCCGCCCGTTCCAGGGTAACCAGCACAGACCGTAGAATACCGACTGGATACCCCAGAAGAAAATCCAGCGCCAACGCGCAAAGACGCCCTTCACCGAGCGCGGATAGATTTTCTTGTTGACCGCGATGAAATGCTGTTTGCCCGCAGATTTTTTTGCAGCTTGCGTACCGGAAGTATTGCCGGAAGAGGGTGTCCTGCTCATGTCAAATAAATCACAGTGCCGATTTGAGTCCTTCAAACAAAATACCGCCGGGGATTATTTTCCGTCGGGTATCACTCCACCGCCCAGCCCATAGACGTAGGCAGCCAGCAGATGCACCTTGGCCTCGCCGAGACGCATCCGGTGCTCAGGCATCTGGTTGCTGCGGCCCTTGGTGATGGTTTCGACGATGGCATCTTCCCTGCTGCCATAGAGCCAGGCCTTGTCGGTCAGATTGGGTGCGCCCATCGCCTGATTGCCCTTGCCTTCGGGGCCATGACAGGCGAAGCAGACCTTGAAGTAGCGATCCTTGCCCTTGTCGGCGAGGATGCTGTCACTCGGCAGGCCGGATAGCGAGCGTACATAGTGCGCCAACTCCCTGGCACCGGATGCACCGCCGACGGCTTCCGGATTACCACCATACGGCGGCATCATGCCATTGCGGCCATCGAGAATAGTGGTCTCGATCTGCTCCGGCGTGCCGCCATAAAGCCAGTCACTGTCGGTCAGATTTGGAAAACCCTTTGTACCCTTGGCATCGGAACCGTGGCACTGAATGCAGTTGATGAGGAACAGCATCTTGCCAATTTCCCTGGCCTTGGCATCCTTCGACAGGCTGACGATATCCTGCTTGAGATAGGCGTCGTAGATCGGATCGTACTTCGCCTTTGCTTCGGCAATCTCCTTGTCGTACTGGCCGCGTGATGTCCAGCCAAACATGCCGGTGTAGCTACCCAGACCGGGATACAGCACCAGATATGCCAGGGAAAACACCACCGTCAGATAAAACAGCCAGCGCCACCAGTTTGGCAGCGGATTGTCATATTCTTCGAGGGTCTCATCCCAGACGTGACCCATCGTCTGGCCTGCATTATTTTTTGCCGAATCCTGCACCCACAGGAAGATACCGCAGCCGATCACGCTGAGCAGCACGATCACCGTGATGTAGATATTCCAGAAACTGGGAATTTCTTCGCTCATGATGCTTTCCTCTATCCTCTATTGTTGCCGGATATCCGGCGTAGCACCGGCTTCCGGTTCGTCTTCTATAAACGGTAGCAGCGCCGCTTCGTCGAATGCCTGTTTGCGCTTGCTGCTGAATGCCCACCAGACGATGGCAAGAAAGGTGACAAAGGTCACCACCGTAAACAGAGCGCGCAGATCATTGGTATCCATGTCGTCAGGATCTCAGTTGGTTTGCTTGAGGGCGGTGCCCAACCCTTGCAGATACGCGATCAACGTTTCCAGCTCGGTCTTACCCTTGAGGAGTTCCTTCGCTCCGGCAATATCCTGATCGGTATAGGGCACGCCCACCAAACGCAGCGCACGCATCTTGTCCTCGATGTCGTCAATCTTCGCCGGACGATCCAGCCAGAAATACGCCGGCATGTTTGACTCGGGAACAACATCGCGCGGTTGCAGCAAGTGGGCGTGGTGCCACTGATCCGAGTAGCGTCCACCGACGCGCGCCAGATCCGGCCCGGTACGCTTCGATCCCCACTGGAACGGATGGTCGTACACCGACTCGCCAGCCACCGAATAATGGCCATAGCGTTCAGTTTCTGCGCGGAACGGACGGATCATCTGCGAATGGCAGTTGTAGCAGCCCTCGCGCAAGTAAATGTCACGCCCGACCAAACTAACCGCGTCGTAGGGCTTGAGGCCGGTGACCGGCTCGGTCGTTGATTTCAGGAAGAACAGCGGGACGATTTCGAGCAGACCGCCCACGCTGACAACCAGAACGACCAGAACGATCATCAGGCCGATGTTTTTTTCGATTGTCTCGTGTTTCAGCATGATTGCATTCCTCTCGAATCAGGCGTGTGCAGCAGCAGGTGCCAGCACAGGTGCATCAACCGCCTTGCCGCCGGCGATGGTCATGAACATGTTCCAGGTCATCATCAGCATGCCGGTCAGGAAGCACAATCCACCGACCAGACGAATCGCATAGAACGGGTAGGTGTCCTTGACCACCTCGGCAAACGCATACGTCAGGGTGCCGTCCGGGTTGGTAGCGCGCCACATCATCCCCTGCATCACGCCGGAGATCCACATCGCAGCGATATACAGTACGACGCCGATGGTGGCGATCCAGAAATGCGCATTGATGAGCCTGACGCTATACATTTCGGCGCGACCAAAGAGGCGTGGCAGCATGTAATAGATCGAGCCAATTGAAATCATCGCCACCCAGCCGAGTGCGCCGGAATGGACGTGACCGATCGTCCAGTCGGTGTAATGCGAAAGGGCATTGACGGTCTTGATCGCCATCATCGGACCTTCAAAAGTCGACATGCCGTAGAAGGACAGCGAAGTGACCAGAAACTTGAGCACGGGATCGTCGCGCAATTTGTGCCATGCACCCGACAACGTCATGATGCCGTTGATCATCCCGCCCCAGGATGGCGCCAGCAGGATCAACGAAAACACCATACCGACCGACTGGGTCCAGTCCGGTAGTGCCGTGTAGTGGAGATGGTGCGGACCAGCCCACATATAGGTGAAGATCAGCGCCCAGAAGTGCACCACCGACAGGCGATAGGAATACACCGGACGACCCGCCTGCTTCGGTATGAAGTAATACATCATGCCAAGAAAGCCCGCAGTCAGGAAAAAGCCGACAGCATTGTGGCCATACCACCACTGCACCATGGCATCCTGTGCGCCGGCATACGCGGAGTAGGACTTCATCGGCCAGAAGCTGACCGGCACCTCTGCACTATTGACGATGTGCAACAGCGCCAGGGCAAGAATGAAACCACCGTAGAACCAGTTGGCGACATAGATATGCGAGGTCTTGCGCTGGACAATCGTGCCGAAAAAGACAATCGCATAACTGATCCACACCACAGCGATCAGGATGTCGATCGGCCATTCGAGCTCGGCGTATTCCTTGGCGGAAGTGTAACCAAGCGGCAGGGTAATCACCGCCAGCAGGATCACCAGTTGCCAGCCCCAGAAGGTGAACCCGGCCAGGCGCGGCGCGAACAGTGGCGTGTGGCAGGTCCGCTGCACCACATAATAGGATGTTGAAAACAGTGCGCAGCCGCCGAACGCAAAGATCACCGCGTTGGTATGCAGCGGACGCAACCTGCCGTATGACAGCCACTCGACGACGTTCAGATCAGGCCAGATCAATTGGGCGGCGATAATGACGCCAACCAGCATGCCGACGACGCCCCAGATTACCGCCATCACTGTGAACTGGCGCACGACTTTGTAGTTGTAAGTCGCTTGCGATTGCATGGTGGATCACCTCTCAAAAAAACGCTGCCGGATGCCTGCTGCGGAACACCGCAAAACAGCTGAAAACATGCCGCCGACACAATAAGTCAAACGCGCATTTTAGCGTATCGATACGGCGCTTAATAGTTTCTACTTAAAATATTCGGCTCAATACGCTGTGCGTCATTCCCGCGAAGCCGCCTGTGGCTTTCAAGAGCGCTCTTTCTGCGTCAATTTTGAAATGTCGCTACTGCCTGGCACCACAGGCGCATCCAGTGGAGGCGGTCGATCGTCATCCATCAGGATGCGGTGACCCGGACCTTCGAGATCGTCGAATTGCCCGCTTCTGAGCGACCACCAAAAGCCAGCGCCGATCAGGAAGACCAGCACGACAGATAGCGGGATCAGCAGAAAAAGAATTTCCATGAGATTGGCGAAATTAACAATCAACGATCAGACATGTAGATGCATATCCGGCTTGCCACGTTGCAGGCGCAAGGCATTCAGCACCACCAGCAGGGAACTTGCCGACATGCCGATGCCGGCCATCCACGGTGTGACAAACCCGGTCATCGCCAGCGGAATTGCCAGCAGATTGTAGGCGAAAGCCCAGACCAGATTCTGCCGCACGATGCGCAAGGTGCGCCGCGCCAGTGCGGCAGCCTGCGCTAATGGCAGCAAACCGGCAGTCAGCAGGACGATGTCGGCTTGCTGTCGCGCAAGATCGGTACCGCTGCCCATGGCGATCGACACTTGTGCCTGCGCCAGTACCGGCGCGTCATTAACCCCGTCGCCGATCATCGCCACGATGGCGCCGCGTTCCTGCAAA
>DAOLZE010000033.1:0-14790 GCA_035426125.1 Rhodocyclaceae bacterium | reverse complement strand
GGAATTTCATCGGGTGTTCCGGCAGGCAAGGTGACATCGAATGCGCATTGTTGTTCTTTCCATTTGAGCCGTACGCGATTGACCGCTTGCAGGCCGGTCACAAAGGCTTCGCCGCGCCGCGCCACGTAAAACTCCCGCGCATCGCCTTCGATCTGTACGATAGCGCCGGCAGGGGCCACCTCGCCGTCATCCAGAATGGTTTTCACCAGGGCGCCACGCCCGCCGCGCACCGGAAAAATCACTTTGACCACGCTGCGCCAGGCTGGCACGGCAATCTGTTCGATAGAATCGATTTCAGCACTAACCGGCAGGTCGTTGGGATCAAGTCGCACTGAATTGCCTTGGTAGGGCACCAGCAGGGGAACCAATGCTATGCCATCAGCATCGGTGCGAGCCAGCACATTGTTGCCCAGGCCGATACCGACATCGCCATAGCCGGCCACTTCCGCCAGGGCATAACTTTCAGCCTGGCGCCGTGTAGCAAACAGGTGGCTGTCGACCAGCGCCATCCCGCCGCTGCCGGACAAACGCAGCGTAGTTTGATCGGGGGAGGCGCTGACATCGCCGGAGAAACTTCCGTAGCGTCCCAGATAGTTCACTCCGCCTTCCCCGTGTTGAACATTTTGCTGATGGCCTGCCAGCACACGCCATCCCAGATTGTTTTCCTGTGTTGGATTTTGTGTGGCAGCGAGATAAAAATCAGTCTGCTTGCCGCTGCGGTTGGCTGAAGTGCTGATGATCCGATTGTTGTCCAGCGGCATGATCAGGCTCAAACCCAGTGCCGATCCGCTGTAAGCACCCAGTGATCGGCTGGCATTCAAATTCAGTGAACTGCGAGCGCCGATATTCATGGAATAGTTTGCCGACACGGTATTGACGCGTGGATCATCGTAGGATTCCACTGAAGCAAAGCCTACTCCGAATGATCCGAAATTTTGGCTTGCATAAGTCCAATTGGCAGCCAGTTGTCGCTTGATGGGCTTTATTACACTGTCCTGCCCCAATTCACGATAATTTTCCGATGCGCCCTGTGCCTGCAGGTAGATACTACTGTGCAGCCCTTGCTGCTCAAGCCCCAGTAGCCACTGGCCACCACTCCCCAGGCTTGGTTCACGGCTTGCCGCCAGTGCAAAACTGCCCAGCCATTGCCCCGGCAGGGCAGTCAGTAGCCCAAGCTCCAGCGCGCTTTGCTTCGGTGAGGCTTCAAGCATTCCTTCCAGTGTCATTTTGTCGCTCATGCCATGACGCCAGATGCCGCGGGCAAAGGTGGGCCCGTAGTCGGCATTGGCAATACCCAGATTGCGCCTGACCTTGCCGGCCTCGGCGCTCCAGTCATCGAGGCCGGGCGCCAGCAGCTTGCTGTTGGTAAAGAAGGATTGCTGGATTACGGTTTCGCGCCCTAGCAGATCACGCACCACCATGCGTACATCGCCGCCACCGGTTAGTGCGGGGAAATTGTCGATGGCAAACGGTCCGGTCGGAACGCTGGAAGTTTGTCGTAGTACGTCATTGACATACAAGTTGACGGTGGACGGTGCTGCTGATGATCCGGTCAGGATGGGGACCGGCTGGCTGACGAAGCCCGGCGTCAATCCGAAGTTACTGCCAAAGCGTATGCCGCCAAAGTACAGGCTGGTTCCCAGCATGCCTGCGCGTGTGGCAGTGTCACCCAGACGCAGTGTCATGTTCTGGTCCGGGAAATGGGTGGTCAGGGTTGTTTCCAGTCGCCGAAAGCTGCGTGGGTTTCCCGCTGTGGCATCGTTAGTGAGGTTTTGGCTTATCCCGCTGCTGGTCAATACACCGAGATCTGAGGAAACCCCGATTTCGCTGAGCATCCCCACGCTTTGAGTGGTTGGCGCCATCCGGGTAGCGGTGCGTTGATAATTCACATCGTAATTGAAAAATACGCTCGGTTCCGCAGGGCTGACACTGAGTCGGGGCAACATCTTCGAGCTTAAGCGCGTCTCGGCAAAGGCACGCGGGGAAAACAGCAACTCCAGTGACTGGTTGGAGAAATCGACCTTTGATTTGTAACCTGGTACGGCGGCCAACGGCCAGTAATCCTCATTCCTGAAGCGGATGTGCTGGGCTGTCGGGTCCAGTTGTACGCGCCACTCCTCGAAGGCATCCTTCGGTGCATACAATGCTCCAGCATGCTCGACGAAAAGCCAGGTGCCACTTTTGCTTCCGTTGACGAGCACTTCCAGCGGCATGATGCGGTCTGCGCGGGTGGTGGTGGCGGGGTCAGCACTACTGGCACTACTTATTGCAGGAAGGGTCTCCAGTGGCGGCGTGTGATCTGTGCTGGAGGTTGCAGGCGTTGATATGTTCTCGGCGGTGGCAGGAAAAGCCCAGACAGTGAACGAAAACAATAAGAGATGGATTGAAAATAATCGAGAGCAGCGAATATCCACCCAATAATCACTCGGCAAGGCTCACATCGTAATTCTGACTCGTCCCATCGTCGAAGGACACCGCCAATATGGCTTTGCCGGCAGGAATCTTTCCTTCCTTTCGCGTCAGATCGAAACTGCGCTTGATCCCTGGCAGAATGTAATCGCCGGATTCCAGGCGCGCCAGCGGTTCACCAGCAGGGTTCGTGAGCAAAAAACCTGCCGGGTAGGCATAAGCGTTTCCGGTATTTTCACAGATGGCCTTGACCGAATCTGTCGTCAATCTCTCGACTGTACAGCCGAGTTGGCGCTTGGCAGTGGGGGGCGTAATAAATACCGGCAAGGAAAAGGCCAGTGCAATTTGTACTTCTAACTGCTCTTTGGCAGGCTTTGCTTCGGGAACTTCGCGCAGGATCATCCGGTAGGTCAGCTGATCGGTTGGCGTGACGCCATTCATGCGTGCCAGCCGCACGACCTGGCGCGCTTTGGGCGCCAGCTTGATGATCGGCGGCGAAAGAAACAAATCTTCGGTCAACGTCAAATCGTTCTTGCCATCGGGTTTTTGTTTCCATTGATACAAATCGGCCTGCATTACCAGAGGTTCATCGCCCTCGTTGGTGATGGTCACCGCAACGGCGCGTTCCTTGGGTGCAATGTAGATGCGTACCGGGGTGACAGAAAACAGACCGGCCCAGGCAGGCATGACAAATCCGGCAAGCAGAAACCCCAACACGGTGAATTTCATCTGGTTGTGGAGAAACAAGCGCAGATATGAACAATGTATTTGAATTTGTCTTTGGATTGGTTTCATCAATAGATTCACCCGCCGGCTCACCAGCCGATCAGCAGTTCAAGATAATCACGGTCTGCCAGATTCACCATACGCCATGAAGTGACCGTCCCCACGCCATGATAACTTTCCGTCGATTCAAAAATCTCCGCACCCGACATCTCGATTTCTGAGAGACGTGTAAAGCGATAGGCCCCGCCATGAATCGGCATCCATGAAACCGCGCCTTTCGGTGTCTGGATATCGATCACGGTACCGGTGGCACAGGCAACCCTCACGACGGCACCCATAGTATCCTGCCCCATGCTTTTGATGCAAATTCCGGAAGCATTGTTCCCGGCAGTATTGCCGCCAGTGCCATTACCTCCGGTGCCATTACCTCCGGTGCCATTGTCGTTTGTCGACTGCAAATGGACAGTCACGTTGAACTGTCCCGAAGATTCTGCAGCGTTGGCGGGTAACATCGACACGCTCGACAAGGCTGCCAACAGGCAATAAGTTGTAACCTTTATCCGGCTCATAAAAGCATCCCTGGCCAGTCCATCGTAGCGTTTTACATCATCGACCTTTTCAAGCCCGGTCTAGGAAACATGAAATGCTGGATCAGTAGGTGATTGTCAAAGTGCGCACCCCGCCATTACCCGCAGTTGGGCTTGAGGCGCAGCTGCCGGTTGTACATTTCCCAGCCTGATTGGCCGGCATGGACCCGGTGATGGTGAAAGTGTACATATCCGCAGTTCCTGTATTCCCTGCAGCTGTAGTAGGTGCAACCCCTGTTGTGGTGATGGCGCCTGCAATTGAAAGACCGTAATTGATCCCGACATCGGTCAGCACCCCATTCCCGGTTGCGGCTGTCGTACCCACGGTACCTTGCTGCGTGTTGGTGCCATTGGCAGTCACATCAAGATCCATTTTTGGTGCCGTTAGGCCGCGGGTACACTTAAAGGTCATTGTTGCAGTAGGCGCCGGGGTTGAGGCCGTCCCAAAGGCGGTATAGGTGCCGAAATCCACGGAGGGAGTCCCCACCGTGGTATTCGTACAGACTGCCGTAAGGGTCACCGTAACATTAAAGGAACCAGCCTGTGTGGCGGCCTGTGCCACAGGAACCGCCGCAGCCAGTGCGGCAACCCCGGCGAGTGCCCAAGACAATAACTTGTTCATTTACGTTCTCCTGAATGCCCGGTAGTGCAGCAAATGCACAAGCGTCCCTGACCGATGTGACTGTTGATCACACCATCTTCAAGCCCGGTCTCTGAAAGAGAAACTCCGGGCCCCCAGACCGAGGCAGGATCAGTAGGTGACCGTCAAGGTACGTACTCCGCCGTTACCTGCGGTCGGGCTTGAGGCACAGCTGCCGGTTGTACATTTTCCCGCCTGATTGGCCGGCATGGACCCGGTGATGGTAAAAGTATATGTATCCGCAGTTCCTATATTCCCTGCAGCTGTAGTAGGTGCAGCGCCTGATGTGGTGATTTCGCCGGCGATCGAAAGACCGTAATTAAGTCCGACATCGGTCAGTACACCATCCCCGGTTGCGGCTGTACCGCCAACAGTACCCTGCTGCGTGTTGGTGCCATTGGCAGTCACATCAAGGTCCATTTTTGGTGCCGTCAGGCCACGGGTGCAGTCGAAAGTCATTGTTGCAGTAGGTGACGGAGTCGCTGCTGAACCAAAGGCAGTATAGATGCCGAAGTCCACCGAAGGTGTGCCTACTGTTGTGTTGGTGCAAAGAGACGCAATGGTTGCCGTGACATTGAAAGTGCCCGGTACGGGGGCAGCTTGTGCCACAGGAATGGCCGTCACCACAGAGGTGAGACCTGCTATTACTAAAGCGATAATCTTTTTCATTTTGTTTCTCTCCTTGTGAAAAATTGATATTGAGGCTCTGATACGCACACCCTATTTGCCTTATAACTTAAGATATATAACTTAAGGCATATCGCGAGTGTAGCATGGATAATTTAAAATGCAAGTGGTTAAATGCATAGCTCTTGTAATGCAATATTCTTGGATATCTGAATCAGGGCAGTCGCGTGCGGATTTCATCGCCGTGCCGGCAAATACTTCGTGTAAAATGCGCTTTGGAATGGCTTGTGGGGGTGGGCGCAGTTTGGCGATCCCCGGTCCGGCGATAGCCGGGTACGCGGTTGACTGCAGACTGTTTGCAGATACCGCGTCTTGCCGCAGATTATTCAGTCAGAACCCCAGGGATTTTTCATGCAGATGAATCAGGAAAATAGCGCCGCTGGCGCAGAGGTCAATGTCGCTTCAATCTCCGCTGCAAACTCCTCACTGGAGCGCCGTCTCGATTTGAGCGTGCGCCTGGATGAGGTCGAGAAGGACGTGCAGCAGCGTCTTAAGCAGATATCGCGCACCGTGAAAATGGCCGGTTTTCGGCCGGGCAAGGTGCCGATGAATATGGTCACTCAACAGTATGGCCAGCAGGCGCGTTCCGAGGCGATCGGTGCGGCTGTTGAGCGTGTGTTTAACGACACCGTGCGGGCACAGAACCTGCGTGTTGCCGGCCAGCCGAACGTTGAGCCGAAGCAGAGCAGCGATGCGCTGCTGGAGTTTTCGGCGGTGTTCGAGGTGTATCCAGAGATCAAGATCAGTGATATTTCCACTCGCGAAGTCGAAAAAGACGTTTTGACGGTGACCGATGCCGAGGTCGACAAGACTCTGTTGGTGCTGCGCAAGCAGCGCACGACGTATGCCGAGGCAGCGCGTCCGGCAGCCGATGAAGATCGCGTGATTGTCGATTTCATCGGGCGGCGCGATGGTGAGCCATTCGCCGGCGGCCAGGCAAATGACTTTGTAATGTTGCTGGGCGGCGGACAGATGCTTGTCGACTTTGAAAATGCCGTACGCGGCATGTCGGCGGGCGAGACAAAAACTTTCGATATGACTTTCCCGGCCGAATATCAATCAAAGGATCTTGCCGGCCAGACCGTGCAGTTCGAACTGACTGTGAAGCGCGTTGAAGGCCCGCAATTGCCTGCGCTGGATGCCGAGTTTGCCAAGTCGCTGGGCATTACCGATGGCGATCTGGTGAAGATGCGTGAAGAGGTCACCAGCAATCTCGAGCGTGAGGTGAAAAAACGCCTGCAGGCGCGTGTCAAGAGTCATGTGATGGAGGCGATCCTTCAGGCGCATCCCATTGAGGTGCCGAAGGCGCTGGTTGAAAGTGAATCGCACCAGATGGCCCATGCGGCGTTGCAGGATCTTCAGTCGCGCGGCATGTCGATGAAGGAAGTGCCGATCCAGCCGTCGTGGTTTACCGACCAGGCATCGCGCCGTGTCAGCCTTGGTCTGATCATCGCCGAACTGGTCAAGGAAATGAAACTGTTCGCCAGGCCCGAGCAGGTGCGCGCACTGATCGATGAATTCTCCGAAACCTACGAGGATCCTTCGGAAGTCGTGCGCTGGCACTATTCGCAGCCGCAGCGCATGGCCGAGGTTGAGGCACTTGTACTGGAGAACAATGTTGTGGATTGGGTGCTGACCAATGCCAAGGTTGTCGAGAAGCCCATTTCATTTGATGAACTGATGGAATCCAAACAATGACAACATCAATATCCGGCATCTCAAACAATCCGGGTTGCACCGAGCCGAGCATGCTTGGTCTGGTGCCGATGGTGATCGAAACCAGCGGCCGTGGCGAGCGCGCCTATGACATCTACTCGCGTTTGTTGCGCGAACGGGTGATTTTCCTGGTCGGTCCGGTAAATGACGTGACGGCCAACCTGGTGGTAGCGCAGATGCTGTTTCTCGAGTCGGAAAATCCCGACAAGGATATTCATTTGTATATCAACTCGCCGGGCGGTGTGGTGACCGCCGGTATGGCGATATACGACACCATGCAATTCATCAAGCCGGATGTGTCAACGCTGTGCATCGGACAGGCTGCCAGCATGGGCGCATTTCTGTTGACGGCGGGTGAGAAGGGCAAACGCTTTTGTCTGCCAAATTCGCGCGTCATGATTCATCAGCCGATGGGTGGCTTTCAGGGGCAGGCTTCGGATATCGAGATCCATGCGAAGGAAATCCTTTATCTCAAGCAGAAGCTCAACGAGATGATGGCAAAACACACTGGACAGTCGATCAAACGCATCGAGCGCGACACGGATCGCGACAATTTTCTGTCGGCGGCCAATGCGGTTGAGTATGGCATCGTTGACAAAGTTCTGGAAAGCCGCGCCGATCCAACTGCGGCGACGACTTCCGGCAAGTAAGTACGTAAACAAATAATACAAACCACGCACGTCGTTCTGGAGAAGCCATCATGGCGGAAAAGAAATCCGGCCCCGAGAAACTCCTCTACTGCTCGTTCTGCGGCAAGAGCCAGCATGAGGTCAAGAAGCTGATCGCCGGCCCGTCCGTCTTTATTTGCGACGAGTGTATCGATTTATGCAACGACATCGTGCGCGACGAAGCGGCGAGTGCGCTGGGTGATGGCAAGGACGGCAAGTCCGATCTGCCGACGCCGAAGGAAATCTGCACGATCCTCGATCAGTATGTGATTGGCCAGGAAGCCGCCAAGCGCGTCCTGGCGGTGGCGGTGTATAACCACTATAAGCGTCTCAAGCACATCGGTAAGAACGAAGCCGGCGACGGCGTCGAACTGTCCAAGAGTAATATCCTGCTGATCGGTCCGACCGGCTCCGGAAAAACCCTGCTGGCGCAGACGCTGGCGCGGCTGCTCAATGTGCCGTTCGTGATGGTCGATGCGACAACGCTGACCGAAGCTGGCTATGTTGGCGAGGATGTTGAGAACATCATCCAGAAGCTGTTGCAAAAGTGCGATTACGAGATCGGCAAGGCACAGCATGGCATCGTCTATATCGACGAAATCGACAAGATTTCGCGCAAGTCAGATAACCCGTCGATCACCCGCGATGTATCCGGCGAAGGCGTGCAGCAGGCACTGCTCAAGCTCATCGAAGGCACCACGGCATCCGTGCCGCCGCAGGGCGGGCGCAAGCATCCGAATCAGGATTTTGTCCAGATCGATACAACAAATATCCTGTTTATTTGCGGCGGCGCATTTGACGGTCTCGACAAGGTTATCCTGAGCCGTTCGGAAAAGAGCAGTATCGGTTTTGGTGCCGAGGTCAAGAGCCACGATACGCGGAGCATTTCAGAGACACTGAAACAGATCGAGCCGGAGGATCTTATCAAGTTTGGCCTCATTCCTGAATTTGTCGGCCGTCTGCCGGTGGTTGCCACCCTGCGGGAACTCGACGAGACGGCATTGATCGAAATTCTTATTGCGCCGAAGAATGCACTGATCAAGCAGTATCAGAAACTTTTTCTGATGGAAGGTGTCGAACTTGAAGTGCGGCCCAATGCGCTTCAGGCGATTGCTCGCAAGGCCTTGAAGCGCAAGGCGGGTGCGCGTGGCCTGCGTTCGATTCTGGAAAATGTGCTGCTTGATACGATGTATGAACTACCAACACTGCAAAGTGTTACCAAGGTGGTTATCGACGAAGGTATGGTGGATCATGGCACGCCGGCCCTTCTTATCTATGCCGACCAACCCGCCAAGGCTGCCAGTTCAAGCTGATACACTCCGGATGCGGAGGTGCCTTCTTGCGGAGGTGCCGGTGGGGAAATACGCAGTACACAGGGCAATCGCATGAAGCACTTTTCCCCTTACCCATTCAGGGGAGGCGGCAACATCAATCTCGACCAGGGGCGCTTGAATTTCTGCACCTGACCCCAAACTAGCTTCCTGCTGTACTCATTAAAGGATATCGCCATGTCGAGCGAATTGGATCTGCCCTCGGAAAAACTTGAACTGCCGCTGTTGCCTCTGCGCGACGTGGTGGTCTTCCCGCATATGGTGATTCCGCTGTTTGTTGGTCGTCCCAAATCGATCAAGGCGCTGGAGACAGCGATGGACTCCGGCAAGGGGATATTACTGGTGGCGCAGAAATCTGCCGCCAAGGATGAGCCTGATGCCGATGATATGTATCGCATCGGCTGTGTGGCGAATATCCTGCAAATGCTCAAGTTGCCCGACGGCACTGTCAAGGTGCTGGTCGAAGGCGTGCAGCGCGCACGCATCGATGGCATCGAGGATCGGCAGAGTCTATTTGTTGCTGAAGTAGTGCCGATGCCGCACGACGAGGGCGCCAACCACGAGGTCGAGGCGATGCGTCGTGCCATCCTGGCGCAGTTCGACCAGTATGTGAAGCTCAACAAGAAAATTCCGCCGGAAATTCTTACCTCTTTATCTGGCATTGAAGAGGCCGGCCGGCTGGCCGACACCATCGCTGCGCATCTGCCACTCAAACTCGAGCAGAAACAGGAAGTGCTGGAGATTCTCGATGTCACGGCGCGCCTGGAAAAACTGCTTTCGCAGCTTGAATCCGAACTCGATATCCTTCAGGTTGAGAAGCGCATCCGTGGCCGTGTCAAACGCCAGATGGAAAAGAGTCAGCGCGAGTATTACCTGAACGAGCAGGTCAAGGCGATTCAAAAGGAGCTCGGCGAGGGCGAAGAGGGCGCTGAACTCGACGACATGGAAAAGAAGATCAAGGACGCTGGAATGCCAAAGGAGGCGCTTGCCAAGGCCCAGGCAGAGATGAAAAAACTCAAGCTGATGTCGCCGATGTCGGCAGAGGCGAGCGTCGTGCGCAATTACATCGACACATTGGTCGGTTTGCCATGGAAGAAAAAAAGTCGCACCGACAAAAATCTTGCCACCGCTGAAAAGGTGCTCGACAAGGATCACTACGGCCTCGACAAGGTCAAGGAACGCATCGTTGAGTATCTGGCTGTGCAGCAGCGCGTCGATAAGCTCAAGGCGCCGATTCTCTGCCTCGTCGGGCCTCCCGGCGTCGGCAAGACCTCACTCGGCCAGTCGATCGCCAGGGCGACCAATCGCAAGTTCGTCCGCATGTCGCTGGGCGGTGTTCGCGACGAATCAGAAATTCGCGGTCATCGACGTACCTATATCGGCTCGATGCCGGGCAAGATCCTGCAAAACATGAGCAAGGTCGGCGTGCGTAATCCGCTGTTCCTGCTCGACGAAGTCGATAAGATGGGCCAGGATTTCCGTGGCGATCCGAGTTCCGCGCTGCTCGAAGTGCTCGACCCGGAGCAGAACTCCACCTTCGTCGATCATTACGTCGAAGTTGAATATGATCTCTCGGATGTCATGTTCGTGGCAACGGCCAATACCATGGATATTCCTGCGCCGCTGCTTGATCGTATGGAAGTGATTCGTCTTGCCGGGTATACCGAGGACGAAAAGGTGAACATTGCTACGCGTTATCTCTTGCCCAAGCAGATCAAGAACAACGGTATTAAACGTGACGAAATGTCGGTCACCGAGGATGCGCTGCGCGACATCGTTCGCTACTACACGCGTGAAGCAGGTGTGCGTTCGCTGGAGCGTGATATTTCGAAAATCTGCCGCAAGGTGGTGAAGTCTTTGGTGATGCGCAAGCGCACCACCAAATTGATCGTCAACAGCAAGAATCTCGACAAGTACCTCGGTGTTCGTCGCTATTCGTTCGGTATGGCTGAAAAGGAAAATCAAATCGGCCAGGTGACCGGTCTGGCGTGGACTGAAGTGGGCGGCGAACTGCTGACCATCGAAGCCGTGTCGGTGCCCGGCAAGGGCAAGACCATGACCACCGGTAAGCTTGGCGAAGTCATGCAGGAATCCATTCAGGCTGCGCTGACGGTGGTGCGCAAGCGCAGCAGGCAGTTCGGTATTCCAGAGGATTTCTATCAGAAGAGCGATCTGCACATCCACCTGCCCGAAGGCGCGACGCCGAAAGACGGCCCGTCTGCCGGCGCGGCGATCGCCACTGCATTGGTCTCGGTACTCACCGGTATTCCGGTGCGCGCCGATATTGCGATGACCGGCGAGATCACCCTGCGTGGCGAAGTTCTGCCGATCGGTGGCCTCAAGGAAAAACTACTGGCTGCGGTGCGTGGCGGTATCCGCACGGCGCTGATCCCGCATGAGAACGTCAAGGATCTCGCCGAGATTTCCGAAACCATCAAGAATCGCATTGAGATCATTCCCGTTCGCTGGATCGACAAGGTACTGGAGCTGGCACTTGAGCGTATGCCGCAGCCAACTACCGAAACGCCAATCGTCGAGGCCGCACCGCTGGCGGCACCGGTTGAGCCGCAGGTAACGGGAGTCATCACACATTGAGCGCGTTCCTTTTTGTTGGAAAGTGCGCAGCTCCTCCTTGGCAAGGCGTTGCAAGATGCGGTAGACTGACGGACTCGCATCGGTGCTATCGATGTGTTGTGGGTGCTTAGCTCAGCCGGTAGAGCGTCTGCCTTACACGCAGAATGTCGGCGGTTCGATCCCGTCAGCACCCACCATCTAGCCTTCTGTAACGTCCAAAGAAGTTTAAAACGCCACTTAAAACCCGCACGGTTACAAGCTCTGCGGGTTTTTTGTCGCCTATAGCCTCGAAAATGATCCATTAACCATCGACGGTAGCCATCATGATTTTTGTCTTTTCGATCCTGTCGGATTACCGGTGTATCGATGTATATTGCTTTTCGGATGGAGTACTGCCGAGGCTTCCATGAACGACAAAAACCTGCAATATATCCTCGCCAGCCGACCGGTTGGCTGGGTGGAAGAACGCAACTTTCGCCTGGTCGAGAGTGCTATTCCCGTGCCCAAGGACGGCGAGGTGCTGGTGCGCAATCATTATCTTTCTCTCGATCCATACATGCGCGGCCGCATGAATGAGGCGCGCTCGTATGCACCTCCGGCAGTGGTTGGAGAGGTGATGCTCGGCGGGACTGCGGGTGAAATTGTGGCGTCGAGGCATCCGCAATTCGCGGTGGGTGACAAGGTGATCGGTCGGCTTGGCTGGCAGTTGTATGCCGTCAGCGATGGAACTGGCTTGAGCAAGGTCGATACCGGCAAGTTTCCGCTATCGACTTACCTTGGTGTGCTGGGCATGCCAGGTGTGACTGCCTGGATCGGTCTGTTCGATTTTTGCGTGCCCAAGCCGGATGAAACGGTTGTGGTGACGGCAGCTTGTGGTGCTGTCGGCAGCGTCGTCGGCCAGTTGGCGAAGATCCATGGTTGCCGTGCCGTGGGTATTGCCGGTGGCGCTGCGAAATGTCGTTATGTCGTCGATGAATTGGGCTTCGATGCCTGTATCGATTACAAGGCAGGCAATCTGTGGAGCGATCTCAAGGCGGCGACGCCGCAGCGCATCGATTGCCTGTTCGAGAACGTCGGCGGTGAAATTTTTGATACGCTGCTTGGGCGCATGAATGCCCATTCACGCATCGCTCTGTGCGGGATGATCGCCCAGTACAACAGCGCACCTTATCCGATGAAGAACATCGCCTCGCTGCTGGTTAATCGCGTCAGGTTGCAGGGTTTCATTGTCACCGAATTGTTGCCGCGCTGGCCGGCGGCGCTTACCGATTTGTCCACATATGTCGTTGCCGGCCGCATTAAATACCGTGAGACGGTTGCCGATGGTCTGACGCAGGCGCCGTCTGCCTTTATCGGCATGTTGCAGGGGCAGAACTTTGGCAAGCAACTCGTCAGGTTGATCTGAACGTTATGAAGAAGATCACGAATCACAAATAAAATACTGGTGCGATGATTAGCGGTTGTTGCAATGCCGATACAAGTACTTGCTTGGAGTATAGTGCCCGCAAAAAACTTCATTGGCGGAGGGCGTATGAATTTTACAAAATTTGTAGTGGGTGCCACATTAGCTTGCCTGTCATTTGCCGCATTTGCTACCGATCCTGTGCCGGTATGTAGCGACGTGGCGTTCACCGCGACGGCGCCGGCCACTGCCACGGTGCATGCCGACGGTCCGTATTTCCGTGCTGCCGACGGGCGCTATGTGTTGCTGCGCGGCGTGAATGCAACGGGCGATTCAAAAATGCCGCCGTTCAAGACGCTGACTTCGCCGGCACTGCTTGATCCGTTGCCGGGCTGGGGAATCAATACAATCCGTTTTTTGTTCACCTGGGAGGCATTCGAGCCGACGCCATGCAGCTATAGCGAAGATTATCTGGCCTACTACGAGCAGGCGGTGAAGTGGGCGGCCGAGCGCGGTATTTATGTGATTGTCGATTTCCATCAGGATGGGTTTTCGCGCTATGCGCTCGGTGGTTGTGGTGAAGGCGCACCACAATGGGCATTGACGGATCGGGTGACGCCGGCCACCCCGGATAACGGGCCAAACTGCGCCGGATGGGGTTCCAAGGCGACCTTCAGTCCACAGAATTATCTTGTTTTTGATCGATTTTTCAAGGACGACAAACAGGCGCTGTCGCACTACATGGAGATGTTGCATCGTGTTGCCGGGCGCCTCGCACAGTATTCCAACGTAATTGGCTACGATATGATGAACGAGCCATGGAGTAATGCGGCGGCACTCGATCCGTTCTATGCACGGGCCGGCGCCACAATTCGCCAGATGCATCCGACAGCGATGCTGTTCTTCGAACCCGAGGTGCCGCCGATGGGACCGCTGGTGCCGATTTCCACCTCTGAAATTGCGCTGCCGTCGCTCGGCAACGTCGTGCTTGCACCGCATTATTACAGCGCAGATCTTTTCGTTTTCAACGCATGGCTTGGCGACGGGCCGGGTCTGGTGTTGTCACAATGGAAGAAAAAAGCCGATGGCTGGAACATCCCCATGCTGCTTGGTGAGTTTGGTGCATCTTCTACAGTCGGCAATGCCGGCGGCTATATGGCGGCCATTTATTCGTGGCTGGACAGGAATTATGTTTCGGCAACGCAGTGGAGTTATACCCCGGCCTGGACTGCGCAAGGCAAGGATGGCTGGAACCGCGAGGATCTGAGCATTGTTGACGATCACCTGCAATTGCGCAGCACGCTCTTCGCGCCGCGCCCTTATCCACAAAAAACTGCCGGAAAGCCGATATCCTTCGAGCCCCTGGCGGCGGGCTTCAAATATTCCTGGATTAATGATCCAGCCATGGGTGGCGGCAAGACCGAGTTTTATATTCCGAATGGTTCTTCCAAAAATATGAAATTGAAGACTGCGCCGTTCTGGGCGCGCGTTGTCTGCTCGGCAACAAGTGATTACCTGACTGTTTGCGAATCAAACTATCAGGGGCAGTTGTCGGTCACGCTGAAATAGAGAGAAGGGCTCTCTGAAAACAAACAGGCCGGTCACCCTTGCGGGCAACCGGCCTGTTTGCATTTCAGGCGGCAAGCGGATTATTGATTACTCGTTATTCCGGGTTTCCACCATTTGCAGCGGCTCGTTGGGAATGACCGCGACCGGTCGCGGCTTGCGACCGAGCGACTGAGCCGGCATCTGGAATTCGACGGTAGGGGGCGCCGTGTCGCCGCTGGTCTCGATCATGATCAGGCCGGCCTGTTCCAGCGATACGGAGAGATCAACCTTGGGCGCTGGGGGCGGTGCTGAGACAACAACAGGTGCTACCGGGGCCGCTGGTTCGGCAGCGGTTGTTGTTACTTGCGGTGCTGATTCGGCAGGCTGAACGGCCACGATTTCCTCAGACAGAGGCGCAACAGGCAGGGAGATGGGTGTTGGTGCCAACGTCTCTTCATGCATCATTGCAGCGATCTGTGGTGCTTCGCTGGCGGGAGCAGAG
>DAOLZE010000032.1:0-14815 GCA_035426125.1 Rhodocyclaceae bacterium | reverse complement strand
TGCCCTTGACACTGGGTTTGCCCAACACGACGTGGGTGGTGCTGGATGCCTTGCGCCGCAAACGCAACGTCAGCGATTACCAGGGTGACCCGATCGAGCCCGAAGCTATGAGCGAGTGCATTGCGCAGGCGGCCGCCTTGCTGGCGACGACGCGCCGCTGGCTTGCGGAACACCATCCGGACTATTTGTAGGGCTATCCATGAACGCTTCAACCCTCGTCAAGAAGCTATGGAACTACTGCAACGTATTGCGCGACGATGGCATGTCCTACGGCGATTACGTCGAGCAGCTGACCTACCTGCTGTTCCTCAAGATGGCCGACGAGCGTTCGCGTTCGCCTTACGATCAGGAAAGTTTGGTGCCGGCCGAGTACGCCTGGCCGACGCTGCTGGCGAAGAGCGGCGACGAGCTGTTCGACCACTATCGCCACACGCTGGAGGCGCTGGGGCGGCAGAAGGGCACGCTGGGCCTGATTTTCGGCAAGGCGCAGAACAAGTTCCAGGACCCGGCCAAGCTCACGCGCGTGATCGTCGACCTGATCGACAGTGAGGATTGGTCTTCGCTCAATGTGGATGTGAAGGGCGACGCCTACGAGGGCCTGCTGGAAAAGAACGCGCAGGACACCAAGTCCGGCGCCGGCCAGTACTTCACGCCACGGCCTTTGATCCAGGCGATGGTGACCTGCATCGCGCCCCAACCTGGCGAGAGCATTTGTGACCCGGCCTGTGGCACGGGCGGCTTTCTGCTGGCGGCAAATAATTTCATCACGCATGAGAATCGCCATCTGACGAGCGCCGAGAAGCGCCGTCTGAAGAACGATGCCTTCATGGGCTGGGAACTGGTGCAGGCGACGGCGCGCGTCTGCGCGATGAACCTGATGTTGCACGGCATCGGTTCGGAGACCAACGTACCGCTACGCGTCGCCGACGCGCTGACGGCCGACTCCGGCGAGCGTTTCCAGGTGGTGCTGGCGAATCCGCCGTTTGGCAAGAAGAGCAGCACCATGATCGTCGGCGAGGACGGCCGCAGCACGACGGAAAAAGACATCATCGAGCGCGACGACTTCTGGGCGACGACCTCGAACAAGCAGCTCAACTTCGTGCAGCACATCAAGACCCTGCTCGATATCCACGGCCGCGCGGCAGTAGTGGTTCCGGACAACGTGCTATTCGAAGGTGGCGCGGGTGAAACGATACGCCGCAAGCTGTTACATGAATGCGATGTGCATACACTGTTGCGCCTGCCGACGGGTTTGTTCTACGCTCAGGGCGTCAAAGCGAATGTGCTGTTCTTTGACAAGAAGCCGGCCAGCGAGACGCCGTGGACCAGGAAGCTGTGGATCTACGATCTGCGCACCAACCAGCATTTCACGCTGAAGACCAATCCGCTGAAGGTCGACGACCTGATGGAGTTTGTCACGCTCTACAATCCGGCCAAGCGGCATGCGCGTACTGCCACCTGGTACGACGAATCTGCTCCTCTCCCCAGCCCTCTCCCCGCAAGCGCGGAGAGAGGGCTCAAGGGCCGTTGGCGCGCCTACGACTACGAGGAACTGGTTGCCCGCGACAAGGCGAGTCTGGATATCTTCTGGCTCAGGGATGATTCGCTGGCCGACAGTGACAATCTGCCCGCGCCAGAGATCATTGCACTGGAAATCGTGGAAGACCTGGAGGCGGCGCTGGAACAGTTCCGGTTGATCGCTGCGGATGTGGCCGAGGCTTGATATGTCGACCAGAAGCACTGCTACTCCCATGTCTGAATTTCAGTATCTCGACTATCACGCTGCTGACGGCCTGCTGACGGTTACGCTGAAGCGGCCACCCTGCAACATCCTGCATATCGCCATGCTGGAGGAACTCAATCGTGCGCTCGATCTGGCGGCGGCGGACGTGTCGGTGCGCATGCTGATACTGACTGGCAGCGGAGAGAAGTTTTTCTCGGCGGGCGTTGATGTGCTCGATCACATACCTGAACGGGTCGCTGAGATGCTGACAGCATTTCATGGCAGCGTGCGGCGCTTGCGCAATTTTCCGCTGCCGACACTGGCGGTGCTGAACGGTTCGGCGTTGGGTGGCGGTTGCGAGCTGGTGCTGGCCTGCGATTTGGCGCTGGCGGTCGAGGATGCGCAACTCGGTCAGCCGGAAATCAAACTCGGCGTATTTGCGCCGGTAGCGGCGATCCTGCTGCCGCGTCTACTGCCGGCACCGCGGGCGATGGAAATGCTGCTTGGCGGCGCATCGTTGTCTGCCGAAGAAGCGCGCCATTATGGGCTATTGAACCGGGTATTTCCCCGCGCTGATTTTAGCGACGCGTGTCGGGCTTTCATCCGGCCGTATCTGCAACACTCGCGTGCTGCCTTGCTAGAGAACAAGCAGGCGATTCATCTCACTGCTGGCAAACCTTTCGACGAAGCCCTGGCAACACTTGAACAGCGTTACTTGAGCGAACTTATGGCAACTGCCGATGCGCAGGAAGGTATCGTGGCTTTCCTCGAAAAGCGCGCGCCGCAGTGGAGGCATCGCTGACGATGCAGATTCCGGATTGTATTCAGACCTGGCAAATGAGCGCTCCCGGTGCGCTGTGCCGGACGAACCTGGCCATGCCGGTGTTGCAGCCGGGTGAGGCGCTGGTCGAGATTCACGGCTGCGGCGTTTGCCACACGGATTTGTCGTATTTCTACGGCGACGTGAAGACACTACAGAAGCCGCCGCTGACGCTCGGCCATGAGATTGCGGGGGTGGTGGTGGCTGTTGCCGAGGCTGACTCAGCACTGCTTGGCCGCGAGGTGATTGTGCCAGCAGTGCTGCCCTGTCATGACTGCGACATTTGCCGGATGGGCAGGCCGAATCGTTGTCTGGCGCAGAAAATGCCGGGCAATTCACTGGGCATTTACGGCGGCTTTGCCAGTCATATTCCGCTACCGGCACGCGATCTGTGTGTGGTGTGCGAGCGGGGTAACCTCCCGCTCGCACACTTGGCTGTCGTCGCCGATGCCGTTAGTACGCCGTATCAGGCAGCGCAGCGCGCCGCGCTGACTGCCGGCGATTGCGTCATCGTTATCGGTGCGGGTGGCGGGGTGGGTGGCTTTATGGTGCAGATGGCCAAGGCGCTGGGTGCGCGTGCTATCGTCGGCATCGACATCGCCGCCGGGCGATTGGCGCGGATGCAGGGTTACGGTGTTGATTGCGCCATCGATCCGAGTGGCAAGAGTGTGGCGGAGGTGAAAGAGATATTCAAAGCTTTCTGCCACACGCAACAACTGCCAGGTAATTTCGGCTGGAAAATTTTCGAGGTCAGCGGCAGTCCGGCTGGACAGAAACTGGCGCTGGCGCTGCTGTCCTTCGTTGGCAAGCTGGTTGTTGTCGGCTATGGCGCGGCAGAGATTCCCTTCAATATTTCGCGGCTGATGGCCTTTGATGCTGAAGTCGTCGGTAGTTGGGGTTGCGCGCCGGAAGCCTATCCGACGGTACTCGATATGTGCCTCGATGGGCGCATCGCCCTCGAACCGTTTGTCGAACTGCAGCCGATGAGCCGCATCGCTGAGGTTTTCCAGGCAGCGAAGAATGGTTTGCTGGCACGGCGGGTGGTGCTGGTGCCGGATTTTTGAATCAATGGATGTGGAGCGTCATAATGATTACCAACGGGGTCGTCATCCCTGCCTTCGCGGGGGTGACGCGTTATGGAATGAGTGTCAGCCATATTTGCGACTGACAATAAATCAAGGGAGCAGTAAATGTCACTGGAATGGTTGAAACGCGACAATCAACTAAAGAACCATCACCTGTTCGGTGATGAGCATTTTCGTGCCGAGGCGCCCGGCATCATTTACGAGAAACGTCCGCTGCTCGATCCCTCTGGCCAGCCGGTCGATGGGCTGTATTCTGCATGGATATGGCTGAACAATCCGGCACAGTACAACGCGTATACCACCGAGATGGTCAAGGGTGTCATCGCCGGTTTTCAGAAAGCATCCGGCGATCGTTCGGTGGTCGCCGCAGTATTCGCTGCGGTTGGCGACAAGGCATGGAGCAGCGGCGGCAACACGGCGGAATACGCAGCCTATTATTCACGGCGACCGCATGAATACGGCGACTATATCGACCTGTTCAATCGCATGGTCGATGCAATTCTTGAATGCCGCAAGCCGGTGATCTGTCGCGTTAATGGTATGCGCGTGGCCGGCGGTCAGGAAATCGGTATGGCTACAGACATTACGCTGTCATCGGACATGGCGATCTACGGCCAGGCCGGACCGAGACACGGTTCGGCACCGGTGGGCGGTTCGACCGATTTTCTGCCGTGGTTCCTCTCGATGGAAGATGCGCTCTACAACTGCGTTTCCTGCGAATTGTGGAGCGCCTACAAGATGAAGCACAAGGGCATGGTCAGCAAGGTTGTACCGGTGCTGAAGAAGGATGGCGAGTGGCTGCGCAACCCGCTGGTGCGTACCGATACCTGGCTTGAAGATGGTGAGATCGTTTATGGCGAACCGGTTTCCGCAGCAGCGCAACCGGCTGCACGAGAACTCATCGCCCAATGCACAACCGACTTTTCCCTGCTCGACAAGGAGGTCGATGCGCTGATCTGGAACTTCGCCAACCTGTTTCCGAATTGCCTGCAAACTTCGATCGACAGCATCCGCGCAAAAAAGAAATTCTTCTGGGATTCGGCGAAGGTCATGAACCGCCACTGGTTACAGGCCAACATGAACAATGAGGCGTGGCTCGGTTTCAATGCTTTCAATTCTAAGAAGGAAACCGGTCGGGATACCGTCAATTTCATCAAGTTGCGCCAGTTGCTCGCGCAGGGCGCACCACTCGATGAAGCGCTGGCAGAACAGGTGCTGGCCAAGCCTCGGGAGTGAGCGGTAGTTTGTGTATTTGTCGGGTGACTGACGGGGTGTACGGGCGATGTCATCGCCAATACCGCCGTTAAAAATTACGACACAGAATGCTGCTGCGCCAGGTTGCCGATCAATTCGACGAAACGCTTATTGCCGCTGGTCTTGTCGAAAAAATAATCAGCACCGAGCGTCAGGCAGCGCGCCTTGATTTGTGGATGGTTGAAGTTGGTGACAACGGCAACAGCGACGTCCGGCGTTGTCCGCTTGAGCTTGCGCAGAACCTCAAAGCCATTGCCGTTCTTGAGATTCAGATCGAGGACAACCAGCCGGGGACTGTTCAGATGGATGCCATTGATGGCATCGGTTTCGTTGTCGGCTGTGCCGAGCAGTTTTGCACCGTCGATCTCCTCGATCATTTCCCGGTAGCGATCGAGTACCGGCAGCGAATCTTCAACCAGAAAGATGGTCAGAGTCATCAGCCGTCTCCGCTGATCCTGGTGCTCTCTTCAAGATTGTTCAGCCAGTCTGGACGGATTTTTTGCGTACGCTCGGCAATGGCATGGTGCACATAGCGGACGAACTCGTCATTTTGCATGGGCTTGGCGAAGAAATAACCCTGCACTTCGTCACAACGATAATCGCTCAGGAATTTGAGCATGGCTTCTTCTTCGACGCCCTCGGCGATGGTCTTGAGATTCAGGCCTTGCGCCATATGGATGATGGCGCGGACGATAGCCGTGTCTTCCGGCGATGAGGCCATGCTGCGGATGAAAGATTGGTCGATTTTCAGCCGGTCGACCGCGAAACGTTTGAGGTAGGAAAGGCTCGAATAGCCGGTGCCGAAATCGTCGATCGACAGCTTGATGCCGAGTAGTTTCAGACGCCTGATAGTGGCCAGAACATTTTCGGTGTCGCGAATCAGGATTGATTCGGTGAGTTCCAGTTCCAGCAGCGCAGGGTCGAGGCCGGACTTTTCCAGCGCGCTGACAACAGTCTTTTCGACATCGCCGCGCTTGAACTGCACCGCCGACATGTTGACGCCGACGACCAATGGTGGCAAGCCGGCCCGTCGCCATTCCGCAGCCTGGCGGCAGGCTTCATGCATCACCCAACTGCCGATCGGCACGATCAGTCCACTTTCCTCGGCAACTGATATGAAGCGGATTGGCGGAACCATACCTCTTTCCGGATGGTTCCAGCGGATCAGCGCTTCGGCACCAACCACCTCACCTCTGGCAAGGTTAATTTGCGGTTGGTAATGCAGGACAAGTTCATTATTTTCAAGTGCTCGCCGCAGGCCATTGCGGACATGCAAGTGCTCGATGGCATCTTCATTCATTTTCTCATCGAAGAAGCGCCAGGAGCTGCGCCCAGAATCCTTGGCCCGGTACATTGCTGTGTCGGCCTGCCGGAACAGGGTATCGAAATCACTGCCATCGTCCGGATAGATGCTGATGCCGATGGAGCCGGAGGTGCCGAGTTCATTGCCGTCGATGTAAAACAATTCCTGCAATCGGGCGAGGATATTGTCGGCAATCTTCGTGATGGCTTCGTTATCCATGATTTCCGAGAGCACGATGAGAAATTCGTCGCCGCCCTGGCGGCTGATGATGTCGGTTTCGCGCAGGCATTCGCGGAGCCGTTGCGCAACCTGTTTGAGTAATGCATCGCCGCACTTGTGGCCGAGCGAGTCATTAATTGTCTTGAAGTTGTCCAGGTCAAGATACAACAATGCCAGTTTGTGTTTCTCGCGATCTGCATAAGCTCGCGCTTGTTCCATGCGATCCCGAACCAGCAAACGATTGGGCAGTTCGGTCAGGTTGTCATGGTAGGCAAGGAATTGAATTTTCTCTTCGGCGATTTTGCGCGCGCTGATGTCGGAGAAGATCCCAAGGTAGTTTGTGACATTGCCATCGACATCCTTGATGGCAGAAATCTTCATCCATTCCGGATAGGTTTCACCGCCCTTGCGATAACCACACATTTCACCTTCCCAGTAGCCATCCTGGGCCAGGCTCTGCATGATGTTGCGATATAAATTTTCGTTGCCTTTCACGGTGCTGGTCACCCGATCGGGCAGACCGATCACTTCCTCGGCAGTGTAGCCCTTCATCGCGGTGAAGGCCTGGTTGATCGAGAGAATTCGACCTTCGGCATCGGTGATGGCGATGCCCTCCATACTGTTTTCAAAGACCTTCGCCGCCAGTTTCAATTGCTCTTCGGCCTGTCTTTTCTCCGTGATGTCGACGGCCATGCTGAGCCAGGCCTGCCGCCCGTCGGGGAGCGGTGGCATGGAGACATTCATGATGTTCCAGTCGCGCTCATCTCCACCCTTGGTCCTGATTTTGAATACGCCCTCGCGGCCGGTTGGCTTTGGCGGGTGGGGCCGGCTGAATATCTCCCCGGTTTTTTCCCGGCTGATGCCGTAGGCTTTTTCGACCCAGTCTTTGGTGGTCGGGATTTCTTCCAGCGAGTAGCCCGACAGGTCGGTCCATGAGTCGCTGAGCATGATGATTTCGCCCCCCTCGGCATGCAGCATGATCGGGTGGAGCGAGCGCTCGATCGCCGTTCTGACACGGGCTTCGCTGAGCAGTAGTGCGTCCAGTAGCGCCTTTTGATCGCTGATGTCGAGGGCGGAGCTGAGATAGCCCTTGAATTCGCCCTGTTCGTCAAAGAGCGGGTGAGCGGCAGTGAGAAACCAGCGATATTCTCCATCGTGGCGTCTCAGTCGGTACTCGACCGAGAAGGGTTTGCGTTGCGCAAAGGCTTCGCCATATATTTTCAGAAGAAGTTCGACGTCATCCGGATGCGCGCTTTCCAGACTGCCGCTCCCCATTTCCTGATGCATGCTGCGGCCGGTGAACTCCAGCCGCGTCCGGTTGACCCAGATACATTGCATTTGGGTGTCCGACATGCAGACAAGGTTCGGTAACTGGTCGGCAATGAAGCGGAAGCCATCCTCGTTGTCGTGCAGCGCTTCCTCGATGGATCGTCTGGGTCGGCTATTCGATGCGACCCCTTCCGTCGGCAATTTCTTGTCGATGGTTTTTTTTTGCGATCTTGGTGGCGATGCTTTTGTCATGGTGTCTGGTGTTGTGATGTTGTGCGACAGATGTGTCTCGTCATCCAGTCGGGACGATGTATGCGTGCAACATATAGCAGAGTAGGCGGATTGCAGAGAAAAGTGAATCGGTCAATTCCGATTCAATCTGTAGGACGAATCCTACAAACCTGGCCTGTCCGTTGCTACGAGGCAAGGTAACGTGTGTTCAGACGCCGTTGTTACCGTCTGCGTCGGTGAGATTGTGGCGCATTGCATAACGCACCAGTTCGGCCGTGTTGTGCATTTCCATCTTTTCGAGAATGCGCGTCTTGTGCGTGCTGACAGTCTTCACGCTGAGGGAAAGTTCACTGGCAATTTCAGAAACACTCTGGCCGTGGACGATCATCTGAAAAATTTCAAACTCCCGGTCGGAGAGTCGGCTATGCGGTGTCACTGCCGGTGCTTTCCCGGTCAGTGCCTGCACCAGGTGTCCGGCTGCTTCCTCACTGACGAAGAGCCCCCCTCCGGCAATTTGGCGAATGGCCTGAACGAGTTGATGCGAGGCGCCATCCTTGCAAAGGTAGCCCGCAGCACCGGCCTTCAGGGAGCGCACCACATATTGTGCTTCCTTGTGCATGCTGAGAATCAGAATTGGTAGTTCCGGTTTTTCGATCCTGATCTGCTTGATCAGTTCGATGCCGCTCTTGCCCGGCATCGACATGTCGAGGACCAGTACATCGAATTTCTTTGCATGGATTGCCGCCAGTACCTCATCGCCGTTGCTGGCTTCTCCTGTCACGATGATGTCGTTGAAAGCGGAAAGAATCTGTTTTAGTCCATCCCGCATAATCGGATGGTCGTCGGCAATCAGTATGTGGATCATTGTTGTGTCGGATTCAGAAAAGTATGGATCAAATCTACATTTTCCTGGAGTGGAATCGCTGCTTCGATGCGGACGCCACCGCCTGGTGAGTTGCTGATTGAAAAGCGACCGTTCAGCATGGCGACACGCTCGCGCATACCAAGAATACCAAATCCACCTCTTTTTCTATCACCCGATTCGGCGAGTCCACAGCCGTTGTCCTGTATGGTAAGTACGATTTTGTCGGCATGATGCTCCAGACGGATGGAGATGCGGTCGGCATTGGCATGCTTCGATGCGTTGTTGAGGGCTTCCTGGGTGAGCCGGAAAATGACGATGGAGATTTTGCTGCCGATGGTGAAGTCATCCTCAGGGATATGTAGATCACATTTAATGCCGGTACGTATGGAAAATTTCCCGACATAGTTCTCGATGGCCGGCGCCAGACCAAGGCTGTCGAGCATGCCGGGGCGCAGGTCTTCTGATATCTGCCGCACGGCATCCACGGTCTGGTCGAGCAGCACACTCATTGCTCCGAGTTTGGCGAGAACCGGCGTCTTCGCCGAAGCGAGGCTGCCCTCCAGCCAGTTCAGATCGATGCGCAGGGCGGTGAGCATTTGTCCCAGCTCGTCGTGCAGCTCGCGGGAAAAGCGCCGCCGTTCTTCCTCACGGATGGTGTGCAATACCGCGTAAAGCCCTTTCAATTGCTGCTTGCGCATCACCAGGACTTCCTCGCTGAGCTTGCGTTTGGTATCGATGTCTTGCAGAAATTTTGCAGTTGAGAGAATCAGGAGGGAGAGCACGAATATGTGAATCGATGCCGTGATGACCAGGGCAAACTCCATTTCATGAAGTCCGAAGCGCGCTCCGGCGAGTGTCAAACCACCGAGTAGCGGGGGGAGCAGCAGTGCTGCGAGTATCAGGCGCCGTGCAAAAAGACTGCCGATACCGGGGGCTCTAAAAATGGATAGCAGGCTCAGTTGTGGATGCGAGGCGAGGATGCCAAAGGCCAGGACAAAAAACATCAGTGACGAACGCACGGTCATCTGGGTAACATGCCCGATGCCGTATTGCGGGGGGAGTCCATACACGACGCCCAGTAGCGAGGTCATTGCGGGAAACATTGCGAGTATTGTGAAAATCCGGCGCCAGCGATTGTAGGCGGCGGATGGTGCATTCAAGGCGAGCGCAATGCCGAGCAGCAGGAAACTGATGGTGGTTGGCAGCGCCATGCGATTCGGTGCAAGCGTGTTGAAGGCGTCAGCCTTTTCACGGAACAGCATCTGGTCGATGTTCAGGTCGGCTCCGGCAAGATGCTCATATAGCGTGGCTCCCGCGATAAATAGCAGGACAGCGATGAATATCCTTGCCGTGTTTTGCCAGAGCCGGCTTTGTTGTTTGAGGGTGATGCTTTGTATCCAGAGTACCGCGCCTGCCAGCAGAAAGCAGATCGCTGCATTGGTTTTTATGCTGAGATTGCCATACCGGGGATGGTGCACCAGCGAAATGTCGAACACCCAGCCGAGCAGCACCAGCATGCCAACGGCGACGCCGGTGATGCCCGCGATTTTCGGCGCGTACCGCCAGAGGGCATCGGCGACAGATTCTTTCTTCATTTTTGTGGGAACGTGAATGCGTTGCCAAAATTGCCGGCATTCCTGCGCACGTCGGGAAGCGCTTTGAGGTTCATGTCATGTCCTAATAAATGCCCAGGGCGAGCCCGGCGGCGAATGCGGCGCCGAGTTCGCCAGCACGGACGAGAGCATTATCCGTGACTTCTCCGCGCGCGATCAGTGGCTCAGCAATGTGCTTCCAGCCGTAGCCGGTGGCAATACGTTCGATCTGGCGCACTGCACCGCTGCCATCGTTGCCTGCGGAAATAAAAACAGCGTAGGGCAGGCCGAGGGTTTTGCCTTCAGCCGGATAGTAGGTGCGATCAAAAAAATCTTTCAACGCGCCAGACATGAAACCGAAATTTTCCGGCGTACCGAGCAGCAGGCCATTGCAGTTGAGTAGATCGTCGAGCGTCGTATCAAAGGCGCGCTTCATCACGGTGTCGACCCCAGGTTCAGACTGTGCACCACGCAGCACGGCTTCGGCGAGCCGGCCGGTGTTACCGCTTTGCGTGTGATGGACGATCAGTAGTCGGGGCATCCGCCGCGAATCAAAAGTGTTCGTCATTGCGCAGATAACGCCATTTGCCGATCGGCAGATCGCCGAGCATGACCCGGCCAATGCGGATGCGCTTCAGACCGACGACTTTCAGGCCGACGAGTTCGCACATGCGGCGAATCTGCCGCTTCTTGCCTTCGTGCAGGATGAAACGCAATTGATCGTCGTTTTGCCAGTCGACCTGTGCATGCTTGAGCGGCTGGCCATCGAGGCTCAGGCCGAAATTCAGCAGAGCCAGGTTGGCTGCCGAAAGTTTGCCTTCGACGCGCACCAGGTACTCCTTGTCGATGGGCGAATCCTCGCCGATCAACTGTTTGGCGATGCGACCGTCCTGGGTCAGTACCAGCAAGCCCAGTGAGTCGATGTCGAGGCGTCCGGCGGGCGCCAGTCCCTTCAGTTGCGAACGATTGAAGCGCAACGGCGACCGGTCGCTGGCAAAGCGTGAGGCGGTATCGATCAGGGTGATTGCCGGCTTATGGTTATCCTCGGCCTGTCCGGAGACAAAGCCGATTGGCTTGTTGAGCAGGATGGTTACGCGCGCCTGCTGGGTATTCTGTGCCGCCTTGTCCAGGGTAATCTTCTGCGTCGGATAGGCCCGGCTGCCGAGTTCAATAACGCGCTGGCCGTCGACATACACCCAGCCACGTGCGATGTAATCATCCGCTTCGCGGCGCGAACAGAGGCCCTGTTCGGACATCAATTTGGAAATGCGGACTTGTTCCATGTGTGGACGGAGAACTTTAAACAGGCTTGGATTCTAATGTGTTCGCCGGGGAAAAAACCAGCCCGCAGCTACTTCAGAACTGTTATCTTTCATGCGCGCCGGGGCAGTCCGGAGAAAGAGAATACGGGAGCATTCGATGAGTTACCAGCATGTCGTTGTGATGGCCAAAGGCGGGCCGGAAGTCCTGCAAATTGTTACTGAAAGCATCCTGCCCGAACCGGGGCCGGGTGAGGTTCGCGTCAAGGTGCTGGCTGCAGGCACCGGCTTTACCGATACCGCGATTCGTCGTGGCAATTATCCCGATGTCAAAAATCCGCATCCGTTCACGCCCGGCTATGATTTTGCCGGTGAGGTCGACAAACTCGGCATCGGTGTTAGCGGTCTGAGCATCGGTCAGCGCGTCGCCGACATGCCGGTGATCGGTGGTTACAGCCAGTACTGCCTGCGTCCGGCGGAGAGTCTGATTCCCGTGCCAGCGGATCTCGATCCGGCCGAGGTTGCCTGCCTGCCACTGGCTTACATGACGGCGTACCAGATGCTCACGCGCCTGCGCCGCTTCGCGCCGGGCGAGTGCATCCTGATCCAGGGTGCGTCCGGCGCGGTGGGCACAGCGCTACTCGATCTCGGTCGTCATTTCGGCCTGCGGATGCTCGGCACATGCAGTCCGGGCAAGTTTGATCTCGTCGCTGGTTACGGGGCAACGCCGCTCGACTACCATCGTGGCGATATCGTTGCACGAGTGCGCGAATTGACCGGCGATGGTGTCGATGGTGTCTTCGATGCCATCGGCGGGCATCGCCAGTGGGCGGACGCCATGGCTTGCCTGCGTTCCGGCGGCTGGCTGGTGGCGTATGGTGCGCAGAATATCGCGCGCAACGACGATTCGCTGCCCGCAGTGCTGTGGGGCTTCGCCAAGCTGTTTCTCTGGTGGAACTGGGCGTCCGGTGCCGGGCGGCGCGCAACGTTTTACAACATCTCGTCGCGTCGCAAAAAGAAACCTGATGAATATCGCGAGGACATGGCGCATTTACTCGGCCTGCTGGCCGATGGGGCGATTCATCCGCTGGTCGCCGCGCGCCGTCCGCTTGCCGATGCGCGCGCCGTGCATGAAGACATCGACGCGGGGCGTATCTCCGGGAAAGTGGTGCTATTGCCCTGGCCGGCGCAGCCCTGATTCCGGGTTAGATTGCCGACAGGTTGGTGCCTGTGGCGCCGACAGCCGAGTAGTTCGCCGTGCTGTGTCCGATGGCCTTCAGATTGCTCGTGGTATTGGCGGCCCGCGTCGTCCAGACGGTGCCATTGCTGCTGGTGAAGATGCTGCCGGAATCACCGACGGCAATAAACTCTCTGCCGAAGGTCACTGCGGCCAGATTATTCGTCGCGCCAATTGTTGATTGTGTCCAGGTCACACCATCGGCGCTGGTGACAAGCACGCCGTTGTCGCCGATCGCAACGAACAGATAACCGGTGATCGTATTTGTCGCCGGATCGACGTTCACACCATAGGCAACGCTTTTCAGGTTGATCGTCGGAGCCAGACTGATCGGTGCCGTCCAGGTAACGCCGTTTGCGCTGGTCAGCAGCGTTCCGCCATTGCCGACCACGACCCAGGTGTTGTTGCCGAAAGCCACGCCGTGCAGGTCATTGCCATTTGCGGCGGCAGGTGGTGTCAGTGCTGTCCATGAAGTGCCGTTGGCGCTTGCAACGATGGCGCCTGCCTGTCCGACAGCGACAACGCCGCCGGCACCGTTGATTCCGGTGCCATAGAGATTCATGGTGGTGTTGCTGGTTTGCTGTGTCCAGGTGAGCGTATCGCCGCTGGTGAGGATTGTGCCGCTGGCACCGACGGCAACGTAAAGGCTGCCCTGATAGGTTGCCGCGTAGAGGTCGGCGCTGCCTAGGTTGGTTAGCGCTGTCCAGGTCGGCGTCGTCCAGGCATTGAAGTCGGGGCTTGAATACAAGGCACCGTGCGCGCCGACGGCGACAAAAGTCCCTTGCGTGATGCCATTGCTGCTGCCGCTGCCGAAGGCGACACCGTTGAGGTTATTCGTGGTCAATGCATTGCCATTTACCCATTCGATACCGGCCAGGCGTGGCGTTGCAGAAATTGAAGGACTGCCTGCACCGCCGGGGCCGCCGTCGATTCTGCTGTTGATGGTGAAGGCGTATGCGGTGCCGTTGGTCAGGCCCACCACCACATGTGGCGAAGTCGCTTTGGGAAAGGCACTGCCACCGGCGACATCCCAGTTGCTGGTTGTGATGCTGCTTCCCGGTGCGGCAAAGACCCAATACTCGACGCCAGGCGTCGTGTCCCAGGTCAGGGTGACCTGGCTGTCGCCCGGGGTGATCTTGATATTGGCCGGAGGCGCGGCTGAGCTGCCGAGATTGAAGGCGCCGCCAAGGCAACCGTTCAGAAGCAGGGTGGCGGCGATCGCCGCGATCAAACAGGAGAGCCGATTCATGGAAAGTCCCTTTACAGCAAGCAGCCTGTGAAGCCCGGCATGCGATGCAAACAGCGATATTCTAGCAGCGATTGACGGCTTTCATATCGTGGAATTGTGTGGAGTTGTTGTGAAATTCGCTTCCTTTTCCGCCTTCGTACATTGTGCTGAAAGGCGGTCGAGTGTTAGTGGCTGATCGGCTTGAAGCGGATACGCTTCGGTTTCGCGCCTTCTTCGCCGAGGCGCTTCTTCTTGTCGGCCTCGTATTCCTGATAGTTACCGTTGAAGAATGTCCATTGCGAATTTCCTTCGCAGGCGAGGATGTGCGTGGCGATGCGATCGAGAAACCAGCGATCGTGCGAAATGACCAGCACACAACCGGCGAATTCGAGCAGCGCATCTTCGAGTGCGCGCAGCGTCTCGACGTCAAGGTCGTTGGACGGTTCGTCGAGTAGCAGCACGTTGCCACCAGCAATCAGCGTCTTTGCCAGATGCAGACGGCCGCGCTCGCCGCCGGAGAGATTGCCGACAATTTTCTGCTGATCGCTGCCCTTGAAGTTGAAGCGGCCAAGGTAGGCGCGCGAGGGCGTCTGGAAGCGGCCGACGGTGAGAAGATCGGCGCCGCCGGAGATTTCATCGAAGACCGTCTTGCTGTCGCTCAGAGCGTCGCGGCTCTGGTCTACGTGAGAAACCTTCACGGTCGGGCCAATCTTCACCTCGCCGGAATCGG
>DAOLZE010000031.1:0-14961 GCA_035426125.1 Rhodocyclaceae bacterium | reverse complement strand
CCAGGAAGTGCCTGAAAACATGGATTCCCGCTTTCGCGGGAATGACAAAATGTTGACTTATTCAGCGTTTCCTTAAGCGCTTTATTTTGTTTAATGAAAGCGGCATTCGTCGAAAATGGGCAAGGTTGAGGCCGAGGCCTTTCTTGTTTCACGGGCAGCGGAGCGAAATGCCGGCGCAGCCTAAATACGCCGTCGCACCTTGAGGGCGATGGCGCCCACCGCCAGAAAAGCAATTCCCATCAGAACCAGCGTGACAGGCCATCCCAGAGAATGGGCGAAATGCCTGGCGCTGTAATAGCCGATGTAGCCGAGCATGGCGATCACTGTGGTGAACAATAGCGCCCGGCTTTGCAGCGCCACGCAGGTATACAGCATGGATGCGGTAACGGCGAGATAGGCAAGTTCGACCGGCGTGTTACGCACGAGGTCGAACAGGCCACCATAAAGCATGATCGATCCAAAGAAATAGCCGAGACCCGCCAATTGTGAATAGCGCCCGGCTTTGTGCAGACCATAGGCTGCGGAGATCACGCTCATCCCGGTGAGCAGGCTCGCCCAGTGGACGGAGGAAGCGAGCGCAACGCGGTCGAACAGGCCACTGTTCATCCAGCAGATGGCGATCAGGAAGGATGGTGCCGTGAGCAAACGGTGCGGCGTATCTTCGAGTGACGAGGCAACCAGAAACAGCGAGGCGCCAAGGACGATAGCGATGTAGGCAAACGGGACATCAAGCATATCGAGGCCGACCTGCATGAAGCCGTACACGAAGAACAACGTTGCAAACGCCAACACTGTGAGCCGGTATTTTGCGAATAGCGCACCCTGATGCAGCGCCATCATCCCGAATACACAGAGTGTTGCCGCGCGCCAATTGTTGTCATGCGGGAACGCCTCATGGATGAGTACGAACCAACCCCCGGTCAACATGAACATGGCTGCCAACGCCAAAGGCATAACGACTCTCGGATATTTATCCTCATGCAACGCAGCAAGCAGCACGATGAGCAAAATATAGCCCACACCGAGTGTCATGAGGACTCGCATCGTGCTTCCCATGCTTTCCCAGAACATGCCGACATAGGTGCTGACACCCGCGAAAATGAATATCGCTCCGAGATAAATAAATAGCGTGCGGGCGATATCGCCGCTACTGCGCCGGCCAGCCCCAGGCTGAGTTGCCGCCGAAGCATGCAGTGCTGTCTCGATTTCGGCGGGGGTAATGGCGTAATTGCGCATGAGCTGAGCAATGTGCTCCAGCGCACTGGCCTTATCCGTTACTCCGGATGCACCAAGTAGTCCCGCCAATAATGGCCAGCCCCACCAGCCGGCACCGATCAACAGAAAGATCGCCAGCAGAACCAGCAGCCAGATCATGGCGTCACCACCCAGCCGATGAAGTGGGTGTTGTCGCTGTAATACGCATTGCTTGCATTGGGCAGGCGGATACTGCGCCCATTCTTGGTCAGCACCACATCGTTACGGTAACGTGAGGAATAGAAAAGACCCGTGAAAATATCGCTTCTGTAACCATTCATCTCCGCGCTGAACTCGTAGCCATCAGGCGCGATACTGGAAGAGTCAACCTTGAGCCCGGCGAGATCGGGAACCTCAAGCGAAGTGATCTTCGCCGCATCCACGGGTGGTACAAGCGCTTTGCCGGGCGGCACCAGATCGGGTGGCAGCATGTAGGCAATCTCCCTCACTCCGCCCGTCTTTGGGCTGAAGCGCCAGAGACGCGGCTTCTGGTATCCGGCAACATTGCCCTGATAAAAGATCTGAACCTGCTGGTTCACGACCGAGACCTGCACCCCGTTCGTATTGTTGTTGTAGAACCCGGTCGCATACAGCACATCGTATTGCGGCGGGGCGACCAGAAGTGCGGGAATCCCCGAGACCAGCAGAAACACAACGACCAGCAGCAGCGGCAGGCCCAGACCAAAAGTGATGGTAGGGTTCTTGCGAAAGAATGATTTCATACCGGCCTTTCCGTAGGGATGGTGTGTTCATGCTACGACGTGAGAGAAACGGAGTCCATGCATTTATCGTTGAGCATTTCTTCTTTATTTATCCTGGCGCTCGATCAGGAAGGCCTGGCGGTTGCGCTCAAATTCTTCAGTCAATACGCGCTCGAGTGGTTTCTCCGATGCGGTCTTGGGAATTTCATCGATGATCAGCAGATAGGTCGGTACGAAATTTTGTTCGAGGCCGGCACGACAGGTGCGGAATATTTTCGCCGGATCGAAGCGGGTGCGGTCGACCGGAACAATGGCGGCAACCACATCGCGCTCGCCGGGCGCACCCGATGCGGCCGGGACGCCGAAGACGAAAACATCGTCGACCTGCGCATCTTCGGCGACGACTTTTTCGACGAAGCCGGGATTGATGAAGTCGCCGTTGTGGCGAATGCCGCCACCTTTCCGGTAGTCGAAGTACAGCCAATCTCCGGCATCGCTGTGGCCCATGTCGCCGCTGCGATTCCAGCCAGCGCGCATCTTTTGCAGGGAGGCCGCCGGATTGTTGAAATAGTCGACATCCACCGACATCGGGCTGCCACTCTCCGGCCGACAGCAGATTTCGCCGACGACATCAGGCGCACATTCGTTGCCTTCATCATCGAGAATTTTCATTTCATAGCCGGGCATCGGTTTGCCGAAAGAGCCGATCGGCCCTTCGCCGGGACGCCGGAAGGCCATGCCGCCGCCATCGCTGGCGCCGTAGATTTCGAAGATGCTGACGCCGAAGCGCTGCTCGAAAGCTTCCCAGATGCCGGCCGGCATGCCACCGCTGATCACCAGACGCACGGGGTTATCGGCATCGTTTGGCTTCGCCGGTTCGCTGTAGATCGCCGTCGCCATGCCGCCGAGTACCGAGAAACTGGTGCAGCCGTAATGTCGGCAGATGTCCCAGAGCCTGGATTTTGTGAAACGCCGGCTGAACACTGCACGATAGCCGCCGAATAGTGCCGGACACAGCGCTGTAGCCTGGGCATTGCTGTGCGTGAATGAAAGCCCGGTGTAGGGCCGCTCGTCGGGCTGATAGCCGAATAGCGAACCCATCAGGCCTGTGCCGCCGAAGCGCATGTTTTTACCGACGATGCCTTTGGGATTGCCGGTGGTGCCGGAGGTATAGATGATCTGGATCGGATCGTCGAGTGTCACCGGTACCGGCTCGATACGCGGCCCCGGTGTGGTGAGGATTTTGCGCAGCGAGTCGACGCCAGAAAAGTTGCTGATCGCCGGCGCGCCTGACTCACCGGAATCGAGCGCCAGCACCCATTCCAGCGAGGGCATCTGTGCGCGTGCCGTCATTACCTCGGCCAGAGAATAATCGCCACAGATGATGCCGCAGCTGCCCGAGTCATTCACCATGAACGCCAGCTTGTCGCCTTTGCTGCGCGGGTCGACGGGGACGAAGACGCTGCCGGTAATCGACGCGGCAATCATCGCCTCGACGAATTCCGGATGATTGCGCAGCATGATGACGAAGCGGTTGCCTTTCTTCACACCGCACTTCATCAAATGTGCGGCGAGGCGGTTGGCATGGGTGTCGAGTTGTTTGTAGGTGCGCACCTCGTCGGGCGTCTTGCCACCATCGAGGCTCAGATGCTCGAAGGTCAGTACATCGAGATCGGGCTGCTGCTCGGCGCGAATTTCGATCAGATCGGCGAGGATGAATTCGTTGCGGGAATCGGGGTCGCGCATGATGAACGATTAACGCATGGCAATGGTGATGTTCATGACCGCCGTCTCGTTGCCGAGACTGCCGCCGCCATTGTGTGCCAGGCCGATGCGCGCACCTTCAACCTGACGTTTGCCGGCGCGGCCTTGCAGTTGCCAGGTGAGTTCGGCGATCTGGGCGACACCGGTGGCACCGACCGGATGACCCTTGCGCAGCAGGCCGCCGGAAGGATTCACCGGAATCCGCCCACCGATACGCGCATCGCCTTCTTCGACGAAGCGGCGCACATCCTCTGCTTTACACAGGCCGAGGTGTTCGTAGGTAAGCATTTCGGTGACCACCGATGAGTCATGCAGTTCGATCAGATCGAGATCCTCCGGGCCGACGCCGGCTTCGCGGTAGGCATCAGCGATCGACAGGCTGGTGACGTTTTCTGCTGCGCCATCGGGATGTTCGAAATACGAATGCACCACCGAGGAAACGATGCGCACCGGCTTTTCGATGCCCATCTGGCGCGCCTTGCGTTCGCTGACGAGAATCACCGCAGCGCCGCCGTCGCCGAGTGGACAGATCATCGGCCGCGTTAGTGGGTCGACGATCACCGGTTGCGCCAGTACTTCGTCGACCGTGGTGACTTTTTGGAACTGGGCGCGCGGATTGAGGCTGCCGTACTGCGAGGCCTTCTCGGTAATCATCGCAAAGTGGCGGATATCGGTGCCGTGGCTGGCCATGTATTCGCGCGCCATCACGCCGTAAAAATCGGCGAACATCGAGCGGTTCTGGCCGGAGCCTGCGCTTTGTCCGGCCGTCATCGCGGCCATGAATTTGTCGCGCTCCTCGACGTCGATCGCGCCATTGAACGCGCTGTAACTGACCATCTTGTTCTCGTGGAATAGCTTCTCGAAACCGACCACCAGCACGACATCATAGTAGCCGGCGGAGACCATCATCGCCGCCTGGTTCAGCGCAGTGGAGCCGCTGCCGCAGGCGTTTTCGATATTGATGATGGGGAACTTGCCGAGGCCGATGGAACTCAGCACCACCTGGCCGCGAATCGATTCCTGGCCGGTGACCAGACCGGCGGCGCAGTTGCCAACATAGGCCGCCTCGATTTCATCGGGACGGATACCAGCGTCCTGGATGGCTTCGAGTGCCGGCTGGCCGCCCAGCCACTTGATGCTTTTGTCGAGATGTTTACCAAAGGGCGTCATGCCGACGCCGGCGACGATTGCGTTAACGCGCATATTTGTTGAGCTCTCGAATTTTCTGTGCGGGAATGACCAACAATCAGATCATTCCTGCGCGCGGCAGGTTGTATTTCTGGCGCAGGGCTTCGACTTCTTCCTCGCGGCCCGGCAGCTTGGCAGGCGCTTGCAGCATCTTGCCCTTCTTGAGTCCTTCAATCACCGCTTCAGAACGCGGGAACGGATTGCCATAGGAATTCAGCTGAAATAATTGTTCGAACGGCAGGCGCGGGCGTTGACCGCCGGCATCCTTGGATTCGACCGGATAGCCGACGGTTTGCACAACGACGATGCGGCAGCTCTCCGGCAGACCGAAAGCCTTCTCGACGCGCTGCCAGTTGGCCGAACCCTGACAGCAACAGCCAAGCCCTTCTTCGATCGCTACCAACGTTGACTGAGCGACGGCCTGGCCGAGATCCATGTCGACGAGGCCAGGCTGCTTGAGATTCTCCGACGCCATTGTCATGATCGGCACCAGCACTTCATTCAACTCCTGGTAGCGATCGGGACCGTAACCGAGCGCGCCGACATCGACAAGTTCGACGAGGCGCTGCGCTGCTTCGTCCATTGCATTGCTTTCGATGTACCAGATAATAACCACTGGCGCTTGCTGGATCTGGAAGCCGCCGACCGGCGACGGCAGCGAATCCATCTGCTCTTCAGTCGCCGTGGCGCGATGCACGACCAGCGCACGCGCGGCGTTATTGTTGCCAAAGTGTGAGGCGAGACGCGCTGCTTCAAGCATACGCTGGATTTTTTCGATCTCGACCGGACGGTTCGGATCGAGGTAGCGATAAGAACGACGGGTGCCGATAGCTTCCTTGAGTTCCATGAGTTTGTCCTTTTAGAAATTATTGGCGGCGATGATCGCCAGCATGTTGTTCTCGCCATCTTCGATCAGCCCGGCGCGCGCGTCGCGGAAGATTTTTTCGACCGGATATTCGCGACACAGACCGTTACCACCGAACATCTGGATTGCCTCACTGGCCAGTTCGAACGCAGTCTGCGTCGCCAGAATCTTCGATGCGGCGGCATACTGGAAGGGGATCATGCCCATGCGCTGGTAGTTGGCGATGGCGACCTGACGCACATGCGAGCGCGTCGATTCCAGTTTCATGAACATGTTGAACAGGCGCGTCTTGACGCTCTGATGCTGGATGATCGGCACGCCACCCTGCACGCGCTCCTTCGCATACGCCAGCGCGTGATCGAAGGCGGCGCGGGCGACGCCGACGAATTGCAGGCCCATCGCGGTATTGGCATGAGCGAGGAAACCGCTCAGCATCATGGCGTACATTTCGGGATCGTCGGCGAGGAAGAATTGCTGCGGTACGCGCACATTGTCGAAGAAAATTTCACCCTGGTTGAGAGTGCGCTGGCCGAGCTTGTCGAGTGGTTTGCCGCGCGAGATGCCGGGCAAGTCGAGCGGTAGCAGGAACACTGCACCACCGGCACGGCCAATCTTTGAATCCTCACAGGTCGCGAAGATCATGCCGCAACCCGCCAGCGTGCCACAGGACACCCAGGCCGCCTTCTGCCCATTGAGAATGTAATCATCGCCGTCGCGCCGCACGCGCAGGTCGGCGCGGCCCTGCGGATCGCGGAAGGAGGCTTCGTTGAAGGCTACCGTGTCGGTGCCGTGATTTGGTTCGGTGAGGGCAAGACAGAAAAACTCATCGCGTCTGGCGAAGAATTCGGCGAGATCGTCGCGCCCCATCTGCCGTGCGACGATCGGCCCGAGGTTGTACAGGGCGTAGGTGATCGACAGACCAACATCGCCCCAGCACAACTCCTCGATCACCATGGCATGCATCAGGGCGCGCGCCTCGGGCGTCAGGTCGGGGCCGTAGCAATCCGGCATGCCGACCAGGCCCAGTTGCTTGAACTTTTCCAGACCTTCCCAGAGCGGCGAGTCTTTGGCAATGACCTCTTCAGGCGTCATGCGGTCGAGCCTGGCGCCGATCGGGCGCAGCACTTCGGCGGCGAAGCGATGGCAGGTTTCCCGCAGGGCAAGCATTTCTTCGGTGATGCCGACATCAAGATCGATACAGGGGTTCATGCGCACTCCAGGAAAACTTGCAGGACAGGCATTCCAGCACGGTACAATCGATCAGTCAATTGATTGACAGCAGAACCTGAAAGATCCTACATTACACGGGTGAAACGAGAAACCATGACCGGCAAAGCGACTGCAATTTCACCCAGGAAACTCGGCCGACCGAGTGGTGCGGATGTGGCAGTGGCAACACGCCTGAAAATAATCGACGCCGCGACGCTGTGTTTTGCCGAACTCGGCTATGCCGCAGCCAGCAATCGTGAAATCGCCCGTCGTGCCGGTATTACCAGCGGCTCGCTATATCACTATTTTGATTCCAAGGCGGCACTCTACCGCGCTGCGCTTCAGGATGCCAACCAGATATTGATCGAGGCTTATCACGCGGCAGCCGGCGAAGCACCCGATGCGACGAGCATCGATCAGTTGTGTCTTGGTCTGGAACGCGCATTTGCCATGGCCCGTACGCGACCGGGCATGATGAATTTCGCCGCTGCCTCGACCATGGAAATCCAGCGTAATCAGGAACTCAACTGGCTGGAGAAGGACGAGGCAGAAGCCTTTCCAAAACATTTTCACAGTCTGTTGAAGCGTGCCAAACGCCGTGGCGAACTCGACCCGCAGGTGGACGTCTGGGCGATGGTGAATATTCTTCTGATCTCTTTCGCCAGCCTGGCTTTTCTGCATGGCTCGCAGTTCAACGACAAGGCTTCAGAAGCTTCACTGCGCGCCTTCAAGCAGATGCTCAAGGGCGAGGTATTTACTGGCGGCACCCATTAGGGCGCCGTTGATTTTGACTTATTGAGCGTTTCCCCTAGCTCAATTTTCCGTGGCAGTGCTTGTATTTTTTCCCCGAGCCGCAGGGACACAGATCGTTGCGGCCGATCTTGTCGATTTGGCGAACCATCGGCTGGTCTGGCTGTTGCGTCTCAAGATCGCCCAGCACTTCGTCATAACCAGCGTGGTGGTATTGCACGTTCTCCAGTTGCGGCGGTACTTCGGCTTCCTCAATCTGCTCTTCGGAGCGGATTTCGACGGTGAATAGCAGACGGGTGACTTCGGTGCGTACGCTTTGCAGCAGTGCTTCGAAAAGTTCAAAGGCTTCGCGCTTGTATTCCTGTTTCGGGTTTTTCTGCGCATAGCCACGCAGATGAATGCCCTGGCGCAGATGGTCGAGTGCCGAGAGATGTTCGCGCCAGTGCGTATCGAGGCTTTGCAGCATGATGTTGCGCTCGAAACCGTGCCAGGCAGCAGCGTCCACCCTGGCGATCTTGTCCGCATAGACGCTATCGACGGCATCAAGGATGCGCCTGAAGATTTGTGAATCATCGATCTGCGGCTCGGCTTTCAGCCATTCACTGATCGGCAGCTTAATGTTCCAGTCGGACAGCAGTACGGCTTCAACGCCGTGAATATCCCACTGATCTTCGACGCTCTCGACCGGTACATGGGTACGGAAGGTGTCGTGCAGCACCCCCTGACGCATCGCAGTGACCGTCTCGGTGATGTCGTCTGTTTCCAGAAGCTCGTTGCGTTGCTGATAGACGACCTTGCGCTGGTCGTTTGAGACATCGTCATATTCGAGCAACTGCTTGCGGATATCGAAGTTGCGTTGCTCAACCTTGCGCTGCGCCGATTCAAGCGAGCGTGTTACCAGCGGATGCTCGATGGCCTCACCTTCAGGCATCTTGAGGCGCACCATGATTGTGTTGAGTCGATCACCGGCAAATATCTTGAGAAGCGGATCATCGAGCGCGAGGTAAAAGCGCGACGATCCTCTATCACCCTGGCGGCCGGCGCGGCCGCGCAACTGGTTATCGATACGCCGTGACTCATGGCGCTCGGAGCCGATGATGTGCAGACCGCCGGCGGCAAGCACTTCGGCATGACGCTTGTCCCATTCGACACGCAAGGCGGCGATGCCTTGCGTCTTCTCCTCTTCGGAGAGGCGCGTGTCATCCTTGATGGCAGAAATTTCGCGTTCGATATTGCCGCCGAGAACGATATCGGTGCCGCGTCCCGCCATGTTGGTGGCGATGGTGATGATGCCGGGACGGCCTGCGTCCACGATGATTTCGGCCTCTCTGGCATGTTGCTTGGCGTTGAGCACCTGATGCGGCAGCTTCTCCTTGTCGAGCATGGCGGAGAGCAGTTCCGAATTCTCGATCGAGGTGGTGCCGACCAGCACCGGCTGGCCACGCCCCTGGCAATCCTTGATGTCATTGATGATCGCCGTGTGTTTTTCCGCTGCCGTGCGGTAGATCTGGTCCATGAAGTCATCGCGCACCATCGGTCGGTGCGTCGGAATGACTACGGTTTCCAGACCATAGATCTGATGAAATTCGTAAGCTTCGGTATCGGCCGTGCCGGTCATGCCGGCAAGCTTGGCGTACATGCGGAAATAGTTCTGGAAGGTGATCGATGCGAGCGTCTGGTTCTCGTTCTGGATCGCCACGCCTTCCTTCGCCTCAACCGCCTGATGCAGGCCATCCGACCAGCGCCGGCCGGACATCAGGCGGCCGGTAAATTCGTCGACGATGATAATCCCGCCGTCCTGCACCACATATTGCTGGTCGCGGTGGAACAGGTTATGGGCGCGCAACGCGGCATACAGATGGTGCATCAACAGGATGTTGGCCGGCTCGTAGAGGCTGCTTCCATCGGGCAGCAACCCCATGCGCGCAAGGATTTCCTCGGCGTGCTCGTGACCGACTTCCGTCAGCAATACTTGATGCGCCTTGAGATCGACGGTGTAGTCGCCGGTGTCGGCTTCACCTTCTTTTTTGGCGGCTTCCCCGCGCGTCAGTAGCGGTGCCACGGCGTTCAGCTTGACATACAGGTCGGTGTGATCCTCGGCCTGACCGGAGATGATCAACGGTGTGCGCGCCTCGTCGATGAGGATCGAGTCGACTTCGTCGACGACGGCGAAGTTGAGACCGCGTTGTACGCGCTCCTCCTTCACATACACCATGTTGTCGCGCAGATAGTCGAAACCGAATTCGTTGTTGGTGCCGTAGGTAATGTCAGCGGCATAGGCCGTCTGCTTGGTATCGTGGTCCATCTGCGACAGGTTCACGCCGACGCTGAGACCGAGAAAACGATAAAGGCGGCCCATCCAGTCGGCATCGCGCTTTGCCAGGTAATCGTTGACGGTAATTACATGCACGCCCTTGCCGGGCAGCGCATTGAGATAGGTTGCCAGTGTAGCGACCAGTGTCTTGCCTTCGCCAGTACGCATTTCGGAAATCTTGCCGGCGTGCTGGACCATACCGCCGATCATTTGTACGTCGAAGTGACGCATGCCGAGTACACGTTTGCTGGCTTCGCGGACAACGGCAAAAGCTTCCGGCAGCAGGTCGTCGAGTGATTCACCAGCAGCGATGCGCTGCCGGAATTCATCTGTTTTGCCGCGTAGTTGCGCATCGCTCAGCGCCTGGAGGGCTGGCTCGAATGCGTTGATTTTTTTGACGGACTGAGCGTACTGGCGGACCAGCCGGTCGTTGCGGCTGCCGAAAATCTTTTTGAGAATGCCGGAAATCATGCGCTAAAAGCCCGTGACGGGGAAAACGCGCATTTTACCACGAGGCCGCCATCTCCCCGGCTATTCGTGCAGATGCTTTGTGCAGATACATGTTCCTACAGATGCATTTGTACGGAGATCAGGCAGGATTCAATGATGTGCTGACATAGCGAGTTTTGCGCTAGCGTCGGTATTGGCCTGCGCGAGGAATCGAATGGGGTTTTGCGCCACACCATGCACGCGCACCTCAAAATGCAGATGTGGGCCGGTTGAGCGGCCGGTATTGCCGACCAGGGCGACAAGTTGTCCGCGTTTCACCAGGCTGCCGGGTTTGACGAGAATTTTCGACAGGTGCGCGTAACGTGTCGTCAGGCCGTTGCCATGGTCGATTTCGAGAAGATTGCCATATTCGGGATGTGTTTCAGCGGAGACCACCACACCGGTTGCTGCAGCAACCACTTGTGAACCAATGTCGGTAGGGAAGTCGAGGCCTTCGTGCATCGCCCGTTCTCCGGTTAGTGGATCGATGCGCCAGCCGAAGGAGGAGGACAGCCAGTGCGCCGCCACTGGTTGTGTGGTCGGCAGCATGTTCTTGTGCAGACGATCGTCGAGCAGCCAGGATTCGATCATCGACAGGTCGTCGCCGCGTGTGTCGAGCTGGTGCGACACTTCATCAAGCATGGACTGCAGGTCGGCTGTTGACATGGCTGTTGGCTTGATCAGGGGGCCACCACGACCGTCCTTGAGTGCATCAGCGGTCTCGCGTTTCTCAACAGGCTTGATGCCGGACAGCGTGGACAGGCGTTCACCGAGCGAGTCCAGATGCACCAGTCGAGCCTGCATCTGACCAAGTTTGACGGCCATGGCATTCAGATTGTCGCGGACGAATTCCTGGCTGCGCTGGTTTTCTGCGGCTTTCATGGTGCTGAGCAGGTCTTGCAGAAATGGCAGGCGAATATCCGCTGCATGACGCACAGTAATGTAGGAAAACAGCGAGGCGGTGATGATTACCAGCGCAGAAAAGCCGGCCGCGGCAAATGCCAGATGGCGCCAGCCAAGATGAATGCTTTTGGCAGTTGCCAGTTGCCGGGAGACGAGAATAATATGCACGTCGTTCCTTTCACTTCGAGATTTCATGCAAGCACGCACTCTGGACGATTGTCTCAATGCCGATGATGCGGTGGCGCGGCTTGCTGCCCATACCGGGCGTTTGCAGAAACTTCAGCGTTTGTTCGAAGAATCCGTTCCAGCGTCGCTGGCACGGGTTTGCAGGGTTGCCAATTTCAAGTCTGGCGCACTGATCATTTACGCCGAGAATGGCGCGGTGGCTACAAAGCTGCGTCAGATGGTGCCGAGCCTCGGCGAAGGGTTTCGTCTGAAAGGCGAGCAGGTTACCGAAATCCTCATCAAGGTGCAACCCCTGGATGTTGCACCGCAGCATCGCCCGCCACCACAAGCGGCTGTTCTCGGCAGCGGCGGTCGTACGAGTCTTGAGCGGCTTTTTGAAAGTCTGCCAGAGGGGGCCTTGCGCGAATCGCTACAGCGTTTTTTGCGGCGCGGTTAAGAAAAGGAAACGGAAAAGCCAGCGTTTGCGTTGCGGCGGGAGGTTGGCGTATGGCGAATATCGCCGTTCGCCACGCCGGTTGCGACAATATGCCGCAGGATATCGCACGGTGCGACCAGTAGAATTTCGGGTTTGCCGATTTTCCATTGCTCAAGGAGTTTTACCGTGTCCGTCCGTCTCCACCCACTTACCCCGGCGCCCCTCTGCCTGCTGATTGCCATCGCATTTCCCGTACAGGCGCAGCAGTCGGCGGCGCCTACGTCTTACGGCAATGTGCTGATCACTGCGCCGGCCGAACGCCCCTTGCCAGCCAATAGCGCCAATCTCAGCGCCGCCGATCTCGCTGCAAGGCTTGCGGCTTCGAGCGACACGGCCAGCCTGCTGCGCGATGCGCCGGGCGTCAGTCTCTACGGTGCCGGTGGCGTCTCCAGTCTGCCGGCGATCCATGGCCTTGCTGATGACCGCGTGCGCATCAAGGTTGATGGCATGGATCTGATCGCCTCGTGCCCCAACCACATGAACCCGGCGCTGTCGTATGTCGATCCGACCAACATCGGCACACTGAAAGTGTACGCCGGCATCACCCCGGTCAGCGTCGGCGGCGACAGCATTGCCGGCACCATCGTTGCCGGAACCGTCGCGCCAGTATTTGCTGCGGACGGCCAGGGCAGTCTCGTCAAGGGTGAAGCCGGTGCGTTCTATCGCAGCAATGGTAGGGCACAAGGGGCCAACCTTTCTGCCACCTACGCGACGGAGTCCCTCAGCCTCTCCTACGCTGGCGCTATGGCCAAGGCCGACAACTACGAGGCCGCGCAAGACTTCAAGAGCGGTACCGTTACCGGTCGTGCCGGTCACGAATTGTCGCGTGACGAAGTTGGCTCGACCGCCTATGACACACGCAATCACACGCTGGGCCTGGCGCTGAAAAGTGGCAACCACCTCATCGAAGCCAAGGTTGGCTTCCAGGACATGCCCTACCAGCTCTACCCCAACCAGCGCATGGATCTGCTCGACAACACACAGCATCGCCTGAACCTGCGTTATCTGGGTCACTTCAACTGGGGCACCGTGGAAGCACGCGCCTATCATGAGATCGTTGATCATTTCATGGACTTTGGTGCCGACAAACGCTTCTGGTACGGATCGCTATCCGGCGCCGGTGCCGCAGGATCGCCCTGCGCGCCAATCCGTTTTATGGGTGACTCGATCGGTACCTGCGCCGGCGGCATGCCGATGAGCACCGAGAGCAAAACGAGCGGCGCAACACTCAAGGCCAGCATTGTGCTTTCGCAACAGGATATGTTGCACGTCGGCGGCGAGTTGCAGCGCTATCGTCTCAATGACTGGTGGCCTGCCTCCGGTGGCGGCATGGGCCCAGGCACATTCTGGAACGTCAATAATGGCCAGCGTGACCGCACGGCGCTGTTTGGCGAATGGGAGAAGCGGTTCGATGTCCGCTGGGCCACTTCGCTCGGCGCACGCTTTGAGCGCGTTGCAACGGATGCTGGCGCTGCCCGCGGCTACACAACGATGGGAACTGCCGGCAACCAGGTCGCCGAAGCCAACGCCTTCAATGCGAAGAATCGGGACAAGAGTGACAATAACTGGGATCTCGCAGCGCTGGCACGTTACACCCCGAGTACCACCCAAAGCATCGAGTTCGGCTTCGCCCGCAAGGTGCGCTCGCCCAATCTCCACGAACGGTATACCTGGTCGAGCTGGCCCATGGCGGCCACGATGAATAACTTCGTCGGTGACGGTAACGGCTATGTCGGCAACCCCGATCTCAAGCCGGAAATCGCCCATACCCTTGCCGCCACCTTCGACTGGCATGCTACCGATCGCAACTGGGAGATCAAGGCAACACCCTACTACACAAGGGTCAGCGACTATATCGATGCAGTCAGGACAACAACTTTCGGCGTCAACCAGTTCAACGTTCTTGCCTACGCCAATCAGTCGGCACGTCTGTACGGTCTGGATCTCTCCGGCCATATGCCGTTGCTGAAAACAGGTCTCGGCAGTTTCGGCCTCAAGGGTGTGCTCACCTACACCAACGGCACGAACCGCGACACTGGCGACGACCTCTACAACATCATGCCGCTGAACACCCGCCTGACGCTGACACACACGCAGGGCGGCTGGGACAATGGACTTGAGCTGGTGGCCGTGGCTCACAAGAACAAGGTCTCTGATGTTCGCAACGAAATGACCACGCCGGGCTACAGCCTGGTCAACCTGCGCGCCAGCTATTCCTGGACGAAGGTGCGCGTCGATTTCGGTGTCGAGAACTTGTTCGACCGCTTCTACAGCCTGCCACTGGGCGGTGCCTATACCGGCCAGGGCCGCACCATGAGCATGAACCCGACCGATGGCACGATGGCTTGGGGTGTTGTCGTACCGGGTATGGGGCGCTCAATCTATACCGGTATCAATGTGAAGTTCTGAGACCCCCTCGTGTGATACAAAAAACGGGGCCGTCATTGCTGACGGCCCCGTTTTTTTAATCCGGACGATCTCAGCGTTTGCGTTGCGCTGGCAGGTCGGTGCAACTGCCGTGCGCCGCCTCGGCGGCCAGGCCGATGGTCTCACCCAGCGTCGGATGCGGATGGATGGTCTTGCCAATGTCGATCGCATCGGCACCCATTTCGATGGCCAGGGCGATTTCACCGATCATGTCACCAGCGTTCACACCGACAATGGCGCCACCGATGATGCGGCCGCTCTTCTGTTCGAACAGCAGCTTGGTAAAACCGTCCTCGACGCCGTTGGCGATGGCGCGACCGGAAGCGGCCCAGGGGAACAACCCCTTATCAACAGCGATACCTTGCGCCTTGCATTGTTCTTCAGTCAGACCGACCCAGGCGACCTCGGGACTCGTGTAAGCCACCGATGGAATTAC
>DAOLZE010000030.1:0-15195 GCA_035426125.1 Rhodocyclaceae bacterium | reverse complement strand
CAGCCGGAGCAGCAGCTTCAGCAGCCGGGGCAGCAGCAGCCGGAGCAGCTTCAGCAGCCGGAGCAGGAGCAGCTTCGGGTGCCGGGGCGGGCTTGCCGCAGGCGGTAACGGACAGGGCAACAAGTGCAGCAACGAGGAGAGACAGTTTCATTTGATTTCCTTTATCGATAAGGAGTAGCGCGGGAAAAACTTTGCAGGATTAGATATGACTCCAACCAGCCGATGATTATATCATCCATTTCTTGAAAATAAAGTACCGATTATCCATGATTTTAGAGAGGACTTACCTGGCAATGCACATCTTTGTCATACGTTCGGCTGATGCGGGCGATGTCGGTTTTTGCTTTCCCGGAGGCTTGCGTGAATCTGCTAGACTGGCCAAGCGAAGCCTGCGAAATTTCTTTTGCTGAAACCCACCCCCTGCAGGGGGCATTGCAATCAATAACTCCCCCGATCCGGGCATGGCAATGGATTGCCTGCCTGTGTTGAGTGTTCATGCTCCGAGGTCCCATGCATCGTGTGCTCGGCATTCTTGTTGTATTTGCACTCGTAGCCTGCACGCGTATTGAAACGCCGCGGCAACAGGACGAATTGGTGGTGGCTGTACGTAACACACCGGCATTTATCGCCGTGGGAGAAGAGGGCGGTTTCGAACATGATCTGATCACCCGGTTTGCCCGTGAATCGGGTCTTCGGCTGCGGGTGATTCCGGTGCGTGATTACACCGAACTGATGGCGCTGCTGAAGCAGGGCAAGGTACATTTCGCTGCCTCGGCAACCATCACCGATCATGCCGAAGGCATTCGCTATACGGCGCCGCTGCGCGAAGCGCGTCAGGTGCTTGTCCAGAATGGCAATGCGATTCTGCTCGATACGCCAGAATCGTTGTCCGGAAAACAGATCGAAGTGCTCGGCGGCTCTCCCGAGGCGCTCACGCTGAAAACCCTCCAGGCAGGTAATCCATCGCCAGCGTCCTTTGTGCTGGCCGAGCAGAATGGCATCGGCGAGATCGACCTGCTCGAACGCATCAATCAGCACAAGAGTGAAATTGCCGCGACCGACAGTTTGCATTTCGACATTGCGGCAAATTTTTTTCCTGAACTGGAAGTGGCGCAGGAACTGCCGGGAGCGGTGCGTTTCGCCTGGGCGTTTCCTCTGGACGGCGATGCTGCGCTGTTCGGGAAGGCGCAGGCATTCATTGCGCGCATTCATCAGGATGGCACGCTGCCACGGTTGAACGACCGTTATTTCGGCCATATCCATCGTCTCGATCAAGCCGCCATTACCGGTTTTCTTGAGCATATCGGCAGCCTCCTGCCGCACCTGCAACGCAACTTCATCGATGCACAGGAAATTTCCGGTACCGATTGGCGGTTGCTGGCCGCGCTGGCCTACCAGGAGTCTCACTGGGATCCTCTCGCCACTTCCCCGACCAATGTGCGCGGCATCATGATGTTGACCGAAGATACCGCCGACCGCCTGCATGTATCGAATCGCCTCGATGCCCGACAAAGTATCCTCGCCGGAGCGCGCTATCTGGCAGATCTGATTGATGATCTGCCGAAGGAAACACGGGAGCCGGATCGCACCTGGATCGGTCTGGCTTCCTACAATATCGGGCAGGGACATATGAACGGTGCACGGGCGATCGCCAAGGGGCTCAAGCGCGATGCAAATTCATGGTATGAGATGAAACAGGTGCTGCCGCTGATGGTGCGTGAGCAATATTACAAGCGGCTGAAGAGCGGGCGCGCGCGCGGTGGCGAGGCGGTCATCATGGTCGAGAACATACGCACCTACTTCGATATCCTGTCACGCTTCGAACCGGCGCACAAGAATGGCACGCTGGATTTCGCGGAGTTCAGGCTGGGTGGATGCACTCCAGGCCGGCCATGTAAGGGCGGAGTGCCGGCGGTACGGTGAGGCTGCCGTCCGCATTCTGGTAATTTTCCAGGATGGCGACCAGCGTGCGGCCGACCGCCAGGCCAGAGCCGTTGAGGGTGTGCACCAGTTCCGGCTTATCGCGTTTGCCAGAGGCGTCGTTGCGGAAGCGCGCCTGCATGCGTCGCGCCTGAAAGGCTTCAAAATTGCTGCACGATGAAATTTCGCGATAAGTATTTTGCGCCGGCAGCCAGACTTCAAGGTCATAAGTCTTTGCCGACGAAAAGCCCATATCGCCGCTGCACAGGGCCATCTTGCGATAAGGCAGGCCGAGTTTTTGCAGGATTGCTTCGGCATGTCCGGTGAGTTCCTCAAGTGCCTGCCAGGATTTTTCCGGATGCACGATCTGCACGATTTCAACCTTGTCGAACTGGTGCTGCCGGATCATGCCGCGCGTGTCTTTCCCATACGAGACGGCTTCGGAGCGGAAGCATGGCGTATGACAGACGAACTTCAGCGGCAGCGCCTCGGCGGCAAGGATTTCGCCACGGACGATGTTGGTCACCGGCACTTCGGCGGTAGGAATCAGATAGAACTTGCCACCGTCGCTGCGCGGTACCTGGAACAGGTCTTCCTCGAATTTCGGTAGTTGCCCCGTGCCGAACATGCTTTCGGCATTAACCAGATACGGCGTGTACACCTCGGTGTAGCCATGCTCGCCGGAATGCGTGTCGAGCATGAACTGGGCGAGCGCGCGATGCAGGCGAGCGATGCCGCCTTTCATCAGGGTGAAGCGGCTGCCGGAAATTTTTGTTGCAGTCTCGAAGTCGAGACCGCCGAGCTTCTCACCGAGTTCGACGTGATCCTTGACGGGGAAACCAAAGGCGCGTGGCGAACCCCAGCGCAGCACTTCGACATTTCCGGTTTCATCCCTGCCGACCGGTACGCTTTCATGCGGCAGGTTGGGAATGCCGGCGAGGAAGTCGTTGAAACGTTCGAGCAAGGCGGCGAGGCGATCTTCATTGGTTTTGAGTTCGTCGCCGAGCCCGGCAACGTCGGCCATCACCGACGCGGTGTCCTCGCCCTTGGCCTTCAGTATGCCAATTTGCTTTGACAGATTGTTGCGCTTCGCTTGCAAGTCTTGGGTACGCGTTTGCAGGTTTTTGCGTTCATCCTCCAGCGCCTGGAAGGTGGCGGTATCGAGTGTTACGCCGCGCGAGGCGAGGCGTTCAGCGACGGTGGTGAGTTGGTTACGCAGCAGCAGAATATCCAGCATGATGAGTTCCTATTTCGATTTCTTCGCCTGGTGAGCGAGGCGATCCAGTTCGCGCAGGTGGGCAAGTTTCTCGGCAATTTTCTGTTCCAGCCCGCGCGGCGTTGGCTTGTACCAGCCTGGCGCGGCAATACCCTCGGGAAAATAATTCACGCCGGCGGCATAGGCTTCCGGCTCATTGTGGGCGTAGCGGTATTCCTTGCCGAAGCCGAGATCTTTCATCAGCCTGGTCGGCGCGTTGCGCAGGTGTTCCGGCACGGGACGCGACTGATCCTTGGCAATGAAGGCGCGCGCCGCATTATACGCGACGTAGGTAGCGTTCGATTTTGGCGCCACGGCCATGAAGATCACCGCTTCAGCCAGCGCCAGTTCGCCTTCCGGCGAGCCAAGGCGTTCATACACCGCGCAGGCGTTCAGTGCGACTTCCAGCGCACGCGGATCGGCCAAGCCGATGTCCTCCGTCGCCATACGCACGATGCGCCGGCCCATGTAGAGCGGATCAGCGCCGCCGTCGAGCATGCGTACCAGCCAGTAGAGCGCGGCATCCGGGTCGGAACCGCGCACCGATTTATGCAGCGCCGAGATCTGGTCGTAGAAGGTATCGCCACCTTTGTCGAAACGGCGCAGATCGCTGGCCAGTGCATTCTCGATGAAGGCCGCATCGATTTCTTGCATACCGGCCGTCGTCGCCGCAGTCTTCAATTGTTCGAGTACGTTCAGCAGGCGTCGCGCATCGCCGTCTGCGTAGCCGGTCAGACGATCGCGGGCGTCATCGGTGAACACCAGATCCGGGAAGGTGCGCTGCCGGGCGCGTTCGAATAACTGTGCCAATTCCTCGGCTGACAGGCTTTTCAACACATACACGGCAGCACGCGAGAGCAGCGCCGAATTCACTTCGAACGAAGGGTTCTCGGTGGTCGCACCGATGAAAGTCAGCAGACCCTGCTCGACATACGGCAGGAAGGCGTCTTGCTGGGCCTTGTTGAAGCGATGCACTTCATCGACGAAAAGAATGGTTCGGCGTCCCGACTGCGCCAGCGTCAGTTGCGCCTGCTGCACCGCCTCGCGGATATCCTTGACGCCGGAGAATACGGCGGAGAGTGCGATGAATCCGGCATCGAAAGCGTCCGCCATCAGCCGCGCCAGCGTGGTCTTGCCAACGCCGGGTGGCCCCCAGAGAATCATCGAATGCGGCGTATGTGATTCAAATGCCAGACGCAACGGCTTGCCGGGTCCGAGCAGATGTTGCTGACCGACGACCTCATCCAGTGATTGCGGGCGCAGCAGTTCGGCGAGCGGTGCGTGCGCTGCGGATTGTGCGGTGTCGAGCAGATCGCCCATGCTATGTTTCGGTCATTCGGTGATGATGTCCGTTCCCGATGGTGGCTTGAAATGGAACAGACTCGGTGGCAGGTTTGGATTACGTTCGAAGTGGCTGAAGATCAGCGTCGTGGTCTGGCTGAAATTATCGACGACTTCCATGACTCGCGGCAGGTTGTCGCTAAACCCGATGCGTACCCGGGTGAAGCTGCTGTCTTCGGATTTTGGCGTGGCTTCGACCATTTCCAGTCCTTCGCCGCTACCGGAGTCCTTGATGACAAAATTCTTTTCCAGTGCGTTATCGCCGGCCAGCAGCGCAGCCGGGCTGGAACCCAGCGCCTGACCGAGTTTCTTGATCGAAACCTGGTTGAGATCCTTGTCGTAAATCCACAGTCTTTCACCGTCACCGACAATCAGCTGATCGTAGGGTTTGTCGTAGGCCCAACGGAATTTTCCGGGCCGCAAAAAGGCCAGCGTGCCTTGTGAAACCTGCGGCTTGCGGCCGGATTTGCCAACCACCGACTGAGTGAAATTGGCGCGCGCTCCATGCGTTGTGCTGACGAATGCCTTGAACTGCGCGGTGCCACTGGCACAGGCGGCTGCAGGCAGACCGGCGAGCAGACAACTGAGCAGACAGGTGCAGACCATGCCGAGGTGCTGGCTGAAAAAATAAAAAATACGGGAGACTGGCGATTCCGCCAGCGGGTAGGACAATCGATTCATCGGCAATCCAGAAGGTTATTCGGCGCGATCGGGCACCAGTACTTCGCGGCTGCCGGCGGTGTTCATCGCCGAGACGAGGCCGGCGCGTTCCATCTGCTCGATCAGCCGTGCAGCACGATTGTAGCCGATCCGCAGGTGCCGCTGCACCAGAGAGATCGATGGGCGGCGCGTCTTCAGAACGATTTCGACGGCCTGGTCGTACATCGGATCAGCTTCCGCTGAACTTTCGCCCAGCTCGCCATCGCCAGCAGATTCACCGGCGGGTGCATCGGCAATCCCCTCGACGTAATCCGGCGCACCGACCTTCTTCAGATGCTCGACGACGCGATGGACTTCGCCATCAGAAACGAAAGCGCCATGCACACGCTGCGGCAGACCTGTCCCCGGTGCCAGATAGAGCATATCGCCCTGGCCGAGCAATGCCTCGGCGCCCATCTGATCGAGGATGGTGCGCGAGTCGATTTTCGAAGAGACCTGGAAAGATATCCGCGTTGGAATGTTGGCCTTGATCAAGCCGGTGATGACATCAACGCTCGGCCGCTGCGTCGCCAGGATCAGGTGGATGCCCGATGCGCGCGCCTTCTGGGCGAGGCGTGCGATCAGCTCCTCGACCTTCTTGCCGACCACCAGCATCATATCCGCCAGTTCGTCGATGACAACAACGATATAAGGCAGTGGCTCGAGCGGTTCCGGCGATTCCGGCGTGATCGAGAATGGATTGCTGATCGGCGTTTCGGCCTTCTGCGCATCGTGGACCTTGGTATTGAAGCCGGACAGATTACGCACACCAAGAGTCGACATCAGTTTGTAGCGTCGCTCCATTTCGCCGACGCACCAGTTGAGCGCGTTGCCCGCCTTGCTCATATCGGTGATCACCGGTGCCAGCAGATGCGGGATGCCTTCATATACCGAGAGTTCGAGCATCTTCGGATCGACCATGATGAGGCGCACATCCTTCGGTTCGGACTTGTAGACCAATGACAGGATCATGGCATTGATGCCAACCGACTTGCCCGAGCCGGTGGTGCCGGCAACCAGCAGGTGGGGCATTTTTGCCAGGTCGACAACGATCGGCTGTCCGGCGATGTCCTTGCCCAGAGCGATAGCCAGTGGCGCATGCAGATTGTTATAGGCATTCGAGCCGATGATCTCGGTGAGACGCACGGTCTGGCGTTTAGGATTCGGCAGTTCCAGCGCCATGCAGGATTTGCCTGGTACCGTTTCGACGACGCGAATGCTGGTCAGCGAAAGGGCGCGCGACAGATCCTTGGCGAGATTGACAATCTGGCTGCCCTTGACGCCGAGCGCCGGATCGATTTCGTAACGCGTCACCACTGGTCCGGGATAGGCCGCCAATACCTTGGCTTCGACACCGAAGTCGGCGAGTTTGCGCTCGATCAGCCGTGAGGTGAATTCAAGCATTTCGATGCCGGGCAGATCGTCGTTGCTGTGTGTTGCTTCGTCGAGCAGGTGCAGCGGCGGGATCGCGCCACCCGGTGCATCGAAGAACAGCGGCGCCTGGCGCTCTTTCTCGATGCGTGCCTCAACCTTTGGTGCGCGCGGAATTTCCGGCGGCGGTGCTTCGATTCTGATTGGCGGAAGATATTCGTTCCTCTTGCGTTCGGCTTCGAGTTCCGCCTCACGCTGCTGCGCCATACTGCGGCCGATACGACGATCCTGCCAGGTTTGCCAGAGGCGGATCAGACCATTGCCAGCATGTTCGAGCAGAGTCCCGGCACCTTCGGCGATGCGCAGCCAGGATGCGCCGGAAAACAGGCTGACGCCGGCGGCAAAGAGCACCAGCAGCGCCAGAGTGCCGCCAGTGAAGCCGAGCACATCCATCGCAAGTTTACTGATCTCATGACCGAGCATACCCCCCGGCGCCAGCGGCAGCGCCGCTTTCAGGCTGTAGAAGCGCAAGGCTTCGATACCGCTGCTGCCGGCCAGCAGCATCAAAAATCCGCCCAGTGCGATGAGAAACGGCCGCCGGTCGCTCGGTAGCCAGCCGTCGAGGCGCCGGTAGCCCCAAGCCAGGGCAAACAGCAGGAACAGCACCAGCCACCAGGCAGAAATACCCAACAGATAAAGCAGAAGGTCGGCCAGCCAGGCACCGAAGCGCCCGCCGGGATTAATGACGTATGCGTCCGGCGCGGCATGTGACCAGCCTGGGTCGGCCGGCGTGAAACCGCCGAGGATCAGGACAAGATACAGCGCCAGCGCGCCGAGCAGCAGCCAGCGAGCTTCCAGGAGGAGCGCGGCAATTTTTTCCGGCAGGGGTTGGCTGAATTTTTCCGCCACGGTATCGGCTCCGGCAGCGTCAATGAAATTTAGGGAGGGGAATCAGGATGATCGGAATCTGAATCAGGATATAACGGAGACCGTAGTCGCAAAGAGTGAAACAGGGGTGAAAACCCCCTCTATTCCAAAATCCGGCAATTCTTCTATCAGTTCGCGTTCTGCGCAGGCCTCGCCCAACCGGCCTCGGTCTGATTCCTAGCCAATCTTGTCGCGCAGCCAGATGCAGCCATCACTTTCCTCGATCAGGCCCTGCAATTGCAGGTCGCGCATGACGCGGCTGACCATTTCACGGGAGGCGCCGATGGTGCGGGCGATTTCCTGACGCGTGATATGACGGGCGACAACCTTACGACCATCGCGGGTTTCCGCCATGTCGAGCAGCAGGCGGGCCACCCGGCCGAAGACATCGATCAGCGCAAGGCTTTCGATCTTGCGGTCAGCCGTGCGCAGCCGCTTGACCAGACTGTGAATGATGTACAGCGAGAAATCGATATTGGCTGCCAGGCAGCGCCGGAAATCTTCCTGGGAGATGACCACCAGATTGCAGGGTTTGATCGCCGTCACCGTCGCCGAGCGCGGGTGCTCGTCGATGGCGCCCATTTCACCGAACATTTCGCCGCACCCGAGCCGTGAAAGAATGACGCCGTGTCCCTCGTCATCGCTCATTTGGACTTCGAGTTCGCCTGACAGCACCATATAGATATTGTCTGTGTGATCGCCGGCGTGCAGAACCACGGTATTTTTGGCAACCCGGCGCAATGAGGCAATGCGTGCAATCTCTTCGATGCGGCTCTGGTCGAGCGTCTCGAACATCGGCAGGGTGCGCAGGGCAGTGATCGAAACAGGCGTTGCTGGCAGCATTGGCGTTATTCCTCGTCGGTCAGCGGGATTCGATACTCATGTTACAGGACATGCCGGATAATTACACTGGCGCGCAATAATTCCGTATTGTCGAGAAACGTATAATATTCGTACCCTCTCTTTGACTTTCACCTTTTGCAGGAAATGCCATCATGACCACTCGTCACACCCGTCTGCTGATTCTTGGTTCCGGCCCGGCCGGTTACACCGCCGCCGTGTATGCGGCGCGTGCCAACCTGAATCCTGTGCTGATCACCGGCCTGGCCCAGGGGGGGCAACTGACGACGACGACGGAAGTCGACAACTGGCCGGCCGATGCCGATGGCGTACAGGGTCCGGAATTAATGGAGCGCTTTCTCAAGCATGCCGAACGCTTCAACACCGAGATTATTTCCGACCACATCCACACGGCGAAGCTGACCGAAAAACCAATGACCCTGATCGGTGATGCCGGCACCTATACCTGCGATGCGCTGATCATCGCTACCGGCGCTTCGGCGCAATATCTCGGCTTGCCGTCGGAGGAAGCATTCGCCGGGCGCGGTGTATCGGCTTGCGCCACCTGCGATGGTTTCTTCTACAAAAATCAACCGGTCGCCGTGATCGGCGGCGGCAATACTGCCGTCGAGGAGGCGCTGTATCTGGCCAACATCGCCAGCCATGTCACCATCGTGCATCGTCGCGACAAGTTCCGCTCTGAAAAGATCATGCAGGACAAGTTGTTTGAAAAAGAAAAGGCCGGCAAGATCACCATCAAATGGGACAGCACACTTGAGGAAGTCCTCGGTGACAAAAGTGGCGTGACCGGCATGCGCATCAAAAATGTAAAAACTGGCGCCACCGAGGACATCACCCTGCAAGGCGTCTTCATCGCCATCGGCCACAAGCCCAACACCGACCTGTTCGTTGGCCAGATCGATATGGATAATGGCTATATCGTCACCCAGGGCTCGCGTCACGGCAATGCCACGGCGACCAATCTGCCTGGCGTCTTTGCTGCCGGCGATGTGCAGGATTATATTTATCGGCAGGCCATCACCAGCGCCGCCACCGGCTGTCAGGCGGCACTCGATGCCGAGCGCCATCTCGACGGCCTCGATTAACAGCAAGTCGCCGCCATGGCAAAACGGCGCAGCGTAGCGGAGGCATCGGAGGCCGATCGCGCGCTGTTTCGTTTCGCAGTCGCCGACGCCGTGCCGCTGGTCTCGGACAAGGTGCATCACGAACCACCGTTGCCGCCGGCAATTCCACGCAGCCGCCAGCGCGACGAAGCCGCCGCGCTTGATGAATCACTGGCATCACAACCCCTCGAAGTATTGCTCGAAGGCGGCGACGAGCTGACCTTCCTGCGTCCCGGCCTGTCGCGCAGCGTACTCAAGGATTTGCGCCGTGGCCGCTGGGTGACGCAGGATGAAATCGATTTGCACGGATTGAACCGCGATGAAGCGCGCGACCTGCTGAGTACGTTCGTTGCGGAAAGTCTGGCGCGCGGCCAGCGTTGTCTGCGCATTGTCCATGGCAAGGGCCTGCGCTCACCGGGCCGCGAGCCGGTACTCAAGGAACTGGTGCGCCGCTGGCTGGCCAGTCGTCCCGAAGTACTTGCCTACTGTCAGGCACGCGCCGCCGACGGTGGCAGCGGGGCAGTCACCGTGCTGTTGAAGGCGCAGCGGTAGTGCGGGCGTGCATACCCCGTTAGCCATCGTTCTGTTTGACAGGTTCCGTGTCACGGAATACACTGCCGGTCATGATTCATTCGTTCGCTTGCCCCGATACCGAGGCTCTTTTTCATAGCCGGGCCGTAGCCAGGTTCAGGAACATCGAACGAGTGGCACGGCGCAAACTGTTGCAACTCCATGCGACCACCGAGTTGGCCAGCTTGCGAGTTCCGCCCGGCAACCAGCTGGAGGCACTGAAAGGCAACCGCAAGGGTCAGCACAACATTCGCATCAACGACCAATGGAGAGTGTGCTTCGAGTGGCAGAAGGATGGGGCGTATCGGGTCGAAATTGTGGATTACCATTAGGAGGCGAATATGACCAAATTGCTTGACGAAATCCATCCCGGTGAAATCCTCCTTGAGGACTTCATGAAACCGATGGGAGTCAGCGCGCGCAAACTGGCGGCCGACATCGATGTTTCCCCGAGCCGCATCAGTGAATTGGTTAATGGACAACGGCCCATCACTGCCGACACCGCCCTGCGCCTGGGGATCTTCTTCGGCATGGAGCCGCGTTTCTGGCTCAACCTGCAGGCCGAGTACGATATGCGAATGGCAACGCGAAACCTGCTCGGCAAGATTTCGCCGAGGATTCGCGTTTTTCATCAAGTTACCGTATAGACCATCGGGAATATCGAGCTTGAGTCGCTACAACATGACTGCAACGAATCGCCGATCGGCTTGAGTCGGGCGGTCAGTGAGGCGGCAGCGTAGCCTCAAATCCTGCATTCCAAAAATCCATCTCCGGAGACTGCATGTCGCAAGCCGCTTTCCCCTCAACCCTTGAACTTAGCGGCCAGGATGCCGAGCAAATCCGGCAACAAATCCTGACGTACTTCCACGCGACCTTTGATCGTTACGAGCAACTATTCGAGGTTTTGCGCAGCGATGATGCCTACGCGTCGTATTACGTCAAGCCGATTGCCTTGCGTCACCCGCTGATCTTCTACTTTGGCCATACCGCCACTTTTTTCATCAACAAGCTGGTGCTGGCCGGCTTGCTGACCGAGCGCATCAACCCGCAATTTGAGTCAGTATTCGCGGTTGGCGTCGATGAAATGAGCTGGGATGATTTGAACGCTGCGCGCGATGATTGGCCGAGTGTCGAAGCAGTACGGGCGTATCGTCAGCGTGTTCGCGCGGCGGTTGATCAACTCATTCGGACGCAGACTCTCACTTTGCCCATCCATTGGGAAAACCCCTGGTGGGTGATCCTGATGGGCATTGAGCACGAGCGTATTCACCTCGAAACCTCCTCGGTGCTCATGCGTCAGCACACGCTTGAATTTGTGCAAGCGCATCCTGCCTGGGAGCCCTGCCGGCTGAGCGGCGTCGCACCGCAGAACAGCCTCGTTGATATCCCTGCGGCCAGCTTACGGCTTGGCCGCGCGCGCAGTGCGCCGCAAATTTATGGTTGGGATAATGAATTTGGCTGTCATGAAGTCGCCACGCCGGCGTTTCAGAGTGCGCGCTACCTGGTATCGAATCAGGAATTCCTCGCCTTCGTTGAGGCAGGCGGTTATGCGGACGATAGCCTGTGGCAGGAAGAGGGTGCAGCCTGGAAAAAATTTGCCCGAGCCGAACATCCAACCTTTTGGATTCAGTGCAACGAAGGATCCGGCCAGAATCCCGACAAGCAATGGCGACTGCGGCTGATGGCGGAAGAAGTCCCGATGCCGTGGGATTGGCCTGTCGAAACCAATTACCACGAAGCCAAAGCCTTTTGCCAGTGGCGGGCGCGTGTCAGCGGTCAGCCGGTGCGACTGCCGAGTGAAGATGAGTGGCAGGCGCTGCGCCAGTTTGCCGGGGTTGCCGACGTGCCGAATCAGCAGCAGCTTGCGGCGAATATCGAACTCGCCCATTACGCCTCCAGTTGTCCCGTGAATCAATTTGCACACGGCCCGTTGTTCGACGTCATTGGTAACGTCTGGCAATGGCTGGAGACGCCGATTTATCCATTCGATGGTTTTGTCGTCCATCCGATCTATGACGACTTCACGACGCCGACCTTTGATGACCGGCACAATTTGTTCAAGGGTGGCTCGTGGATTTCCTGCGGCAACGAAGCCTCGCCAATGTCGCGCTACGCCTTCCGCCGGCATTTCTTTCAGCATGCCGGGTTTCGTTATGTCGTCGCCGAAGCACCCGCAGTCCAGCCCGCATCGCACTACGAAACTGATCGGCTGATCGCTGAATACATCGAGTTTCACTATGGTGACGAATACTTCGGCGTTGCCAACTTCCCGCGCGCGTTGGCCTGTTTGGCCATCGAAGCGCTGGGGGATAAGCCCGCACACAAAGCGCTGGATCTCGGCTGTGCGACGGGTCGCGCAAGTTTCGAACTGGCCCGGCATTTTGACCAGGTCACCGGCCTGGATTTCTCGGCGCGCTTTATCGGCATTGGCACACAGCTCAGCGAGCAGGGCCATCTGCGCTACACGCTGGTCGAGGAGGGTGAGCTGATGCGCTACAAGGAAACCTCGCTCGCTGCGCTGAGTCTGGCGGCGGACAGCCACAAGGTTGAATTTTTTCAAGCCGATGCCTGCAACCTCAAGCCAGTATTTACCGGTTACGACCTGATTCTGGCGGCGAACCTGATCGACCGTTTGTACAGCCCGGCCCGGTTTCTGGAAACCATCCACGAACGCCTGAACCCCGGCGGTCTGCTGATGCTGACCTCACCCTACACCTGGCTGCCAGAGCATACCAAGCGTGAAGAGTGGATCGGCGGCTTCAAAAAAGACGGTGAAAACTTCACCACGCTGGATGGACTCAAAGCGCTGCTCGGCAAGCATTTCCGCCTTGTGCGCGAACCCGAATCAGTGCCCTTTGTGATCCGCGAAACCCGACGTAAGTTTCAGCACACGCTGTCCGAAGTGAGTATCTGGGAGAAATTAAATTAAGGAAACGCTGAATAAGTCAAAGTTTAGTCATTCCCGCGAAAGCGGGAATCCATGTTTTCAGGCACTTCCTGGATCCCCGCTTTCGCGGGGATGACTTGATCAGTGATTCCTTAAAGTGACCGGATAGTGACCCCATGGGACACAATATTTTCCAATCTCAGATCGCCGCTTCATCCGTCTCGCCCGTGCGAATCCGCACGATCTTCTCGACCGTCGTGACGAAAATTTTGCCGTCGCCGATCTTGCCGGTGCGTGCTGCCTTGATGATGGCTTCGATGGCGGGTTCGACGGTTTCGTTGGCGACGACGATTTCAATTTTGATCTTCGGCAGGAAGTCGACGACATATTCGGCGCCGCGATACAGCTCGGTATGTCCCTTCTGCCGGCCGAAGCCTTTGACTTCGGTGACGGTCAGGCCGGCAACGCCAATTTCGGAAAGCGCCTCGCGTACTTCGTCGAGCTTGAACGGTTTGATGATGGCTTCGATTTTTTTCATGATGGCTCCGGAAACGGTTGTGAGTTATGTGCTGTGATTACCACTCATCGGTATAACGCGATGTTATCGGATATCGCCAATCCTTGCCGAAGCCGCGCCGCGTGATGCGGATACCAACCGGCGCCTGGCGGCGCTTGTATTCATTGCGCTTGAGCAGGCCGACGACGCGTCTCACGTCGGCTTCGGCGTGACCCTGGGCGACGATCTGCTGTGGGCTGAGGTCGTTCTCCATGTAGGCTTCGATGATGGCGTCGAGCGTCGCATATGGCGGTAGTGAGTCCTGGTCGGTCTGGTCGGGCTTGAGTTCGGCCGATGGTGCGCGCGTCAGGATGTTCTGCGGAATATCGGGGCGCAGGCTGTTGCGGTAATCGCACAGGCGATACACGAAGGTTTTGTAGATGTCCTTGATGACGGCAAAGCCGCCAGCCATGTCGCCGTAGAGCGTGGCGTAGCCAACAGCCATTTCACTTTTGTTGCCGGTGGTCAGGACAATGGCGCCGGTCTTGTTGGAGAGCGCCATGAGGATCATGCCGCGGATGCGTGCCTGGAGATTTTCCTCGGTGGTGTCGGCGGGCAGCCCGGTAAATTGCGGTGCGAGGATTTCGGTGAAAGTGTGCATCGCCGGTTCGATGGCAATTTCGTCGTAGCGCACGCCGAGATTGCGGATCAGTGCGCGCGAGTCGTCGAGACTCATCTGTGTTGTATAGGGTGAGGGCATCATTACCGCGCGCACCTTGTCGGCGCCCAGCGCGTCGACGGCGATCGCCAGCGTCAGCGCCGAATCGACGCCGCCCGACAGGCCGATGATGGCGCCGGGAAAACTGTTTTTGCCAAGATAGTCACGCACGCCGAGTTTGAGTGCGGCATATGCCTCGGCTTCGGCAGACAGCGGCACGGCGCAGGGCCCGGCGACGATTTTCCCATTGGCATAGGTGACGATTTCCAGTGCTTCTTCGAATGCTGGCAGCTGGTGGGTCAGATTGCCGCCACCGTCGAGGACGAAGGATGCGCCATCGAATACCAGTTCATCCTGGCCGCCGACCAGATTGGCGTAGACGATCGGCATACCGGTTGTCGCGATGCGTTCGCGCAGAACTTCGTAGCGGCGCGCCTGTTTGTCGAGATGGAAGGGCGAGGCATTCAGCGCCAGCAGTAATTGGGCGCCAGCGCCATGCGCGGCATCGGCGGCGCCAGCTTCCCAGATATCCGCGCAGATATTGATGCCGCAGCGGACGCCCCTGATCTTGATCACGCAGGCTTCTGTGCCGGGAGTGAAATAGCGTTCTTCGTCGAACACTTCGTAATTCGGCAGGCGATGCTTGCGGTAGGTGGTTTCGATGCGGCCATCGCGCAGCAACGAGGCGGCGTTGTAACGCTTTCCATAGTGATCTTCGGGATGACCAACAAGAATCGCCAGACCCGGCGCGAGACGCTTTGCCTGTTCGGCCAGCCGGCGCAACTCGGTGGCGGCGGAGCGGTAGAAATCCGGGCGCAGCAGCAGATCTTCCGGCGGATAGCCGCACAACGCCAGTTCCGGCGTCAGCAGCAGATCGGCGCCGAGAGCGGCGGCACGTTGCGATGCTGTGAGGATGCGCTCGGCATTGCCGGAAAAATCGCCGACGATGCAGTTGATCTGGGCAATGGCGATACGCAAGGTGTTCATGAGGGTGGCGGTGCTGGTGAAGTGATGCGGCGGATTGTAGCGCACCGCTGCGCGACGGAT
>DAOLZE010000029.1:0-15379 GCA_035426125.1 Rhodocyclaceae bacterium | reverse complement strand
TCCATCTCAACCACTTCCTCGGGTTTGACGCCGAGTTGCTGGGCAACCGATTGCACCTCGTCCGGGCTCAGTGTGTTGAAACCCTTCTTCATGCTGCGCAGATTGAAGAACAGCTTGCGTTGTGCTTTGGTCGTCGCGACCTTCACCAAGCGCCAGTTTTTCAGCACATATTCGTGGATTTCGGCCTTGATCCAGTGCATGGCAAACGAGACCAGACGCACACCGCGTTCCGGATCAAAGCGCTTGACTGCCTTCATCAGGCCGATATTGCCCTCCTGGATCAGGTCGGCGTGCGGCAAGCCATAACCCAAATACCCGCGTGCCACCGCGACAACCAGCCGCAGATGCGACAGCACCAATTGCCTTGCAGCATCCAGATCATCCTCGTCGCGGAGACGGCGTGCCAGCGACAACTCATCGCTTTCCGACAACATCGGCATGCGATTCGCTGTCTGGACATAGGCCTCAATGCTGCCAGATGCAGTCGGCAGCGGCAGATGGTGAATCAATAAAGCGTTGCTCATGGCTAATCCTCCATAACCCCATAGAAGCAATATTAGCACTCCCTGCCATAGAGTGCCAAAAAAAGTGGGGGGGAACTTTTGGGTTTAGGTCCGCGTAGCTGCGTAGCAGGAGGCGATTGCCGCCGTCCTTGAAACGGCAATAACCCTTCATCATGAATTTCCGCTTTACCTGAAATCACGGACCCTGATATCGAGCGCCCTTCAGTTCGCAAGCACTGTGATTAGCTGACTGAGGCGACACTGTTCAGCAACAGACGCACCAGCATGGTCTGGCGGGTGACGCCGGTCTTTGAGAAGATCGAGCGCAAATGGGCGCGCGCGGTATTCTTGCGGATATTGAGTTCGATGGCGGCTTCGTCGAGCGTCAGGCCGTTGGTTAGTAACAAGGCCAGCGCGACTTCGGCCGAGGTGAAGCCGAACAGACGACGTACCAGTTCGTGCGAAGGATGCGGCTGATGTTTCGGATCGCGGATGAACACGGCGACCTGCGGCCAGTCGTTGGAATCGGAAATTTCGGTGGAGGGAATCGAACGCACCAGCACGCCGAGCTTCGGCTGGCCCGATGGACGCGTCAGCGAGATGGCCTCGGTGACGACCGGCCCGGAACGTGCGGTATTAGTCAGCCCGCTCTTGATTAGACGCTGAAGCTCCCTGTCTTCCAGCGCATATTCTGCATGCAACCTGCCCTTGACCGTGACAATTCCATCCTTCTCGGCGAGGATCCCCTCGGCCACGCTGTTACAACGCACGATGACGCCCTGCTCGTTGAGGACGACCGTACCGATCTGCATGCGATCCATGGCAACTGCATATAAACGATTTTCCGACTCGATGCCTTCGAAGTGCGAACGCAATTTCACCGAACGTTGCAAATGCGTGAGGAGCTGACGGCAAAATTCTTTTTCCTGGGCAGAAAAATCCACCCCGTTGGGGGGCCGGGTAATGCGCAGACGACATTCCGCGCCACCTTCGACACGGATGTCCGAACCCAGTATGTAGCGGATATTGTTCGGTGCGATGAACTGTTTGTAAAACTCGCCGGAGATCCACAATTTGGTGTCGATCATTTCATCGACCGTCACGACCTGGTCGGGTGGCAAGCCAACGAACGGATCGAGTGAGAAGGTCTGAAACTGATTGTAGGAGGCCGATGAAAACTCCGGCCCCAACTCGCCGGACCTGACCAGGATAGCTTTTTGGTTGATCGACGCGGGGCGCAGAATCAAGGTAACCCAGTTGGCACCAAGGTAGTCGCGTATCAGCGCCATCGCACTTGACCAGGGCACCGTTTCGAGCGGGCCTTCGTAGATCAAGCCGACCAATTCACTGAACTGATCCTGCGAAAGCGGCAGCTGGTGCGATGATTCTTGCATATTCACGGGATTGGCGGAAGGCTTACGGGACGCATGGCTCATGCATCGAATCTATTCAGGGACGAGCATACACCAAGCACCATTGCTTGGGACAGGGCCGAGAACTTCCGGCCTCGAATCCCCCAGCGCCCAGTCCCTTGAAATAATCAAATCCCGCGAAATACCGGTTTGCGCTTTTCCATGAAGGCCATGGTGCCTTCCTTGGCGTCAAAACTGCTGGCGACGCACACGCCGGCGACACCCTCGAATTCGAGAATTTCCTCCAGCGTACTGTACTGTGACATGTGGATCAGATGCCTTGCCATATCCACTGCCACGCTGGCACGCTGGGCCAACATTCTGGCGTATTCGAAGGCAATCTCGAAAGCCTTGCCTTCCGGCACCAGCTCGTCGAGCAGCCCCATTTCCTTGCATTCCTCGGCCTTGAAAACTTTGGCCGTCTCAACCATCATCAGCGCATTCGAAAAGCTGACGACGCGCGGCAGGAAATACGACAAACCACAGTCGGGCGCAACGCCGACGTTGGTGAAAATCGCTGCCATCTTGGTTGTCGAATCACCGAAGCGACGATCACAAGCCAGCGCGTAAGCCAGGCCAGCGCCAACGGCATGGCCCTGAATGGCGACGATCACCGGTTTATCCACCGCTACCAACTGGCGCGTAACTTCAAAGAACGGGCCACCCGGCGACTTGCGCTGTGAACGTGGAATCGGCCGCGAGGCGTCGGAAGTCCCTGGCATCGGCCGGTCGTTTTCGCCCGAAAGAAAATCCACGTCACCACCGGCACAGAAGGAGCGGCCGGCGCCATGCAACAGGATGGTGCGGACATCATCACGGAAGCGCAATTTGAGCAGCAGACCGGAAAGTTCCTCGGCCAGCTCCCAGCTCACAGCATTCAGCTTGTCGGGACGGTTGAGGGTGATGATGCCGACGTGGTCTTCAACGCGGAACTGGATGAACTTATATTCTTCAGACATGTGGGTAATCCTGATACATGTAGGTTTCGGAGAATCACAGAGGCACGCTGCGGTGCCGGATTATTAGGTGCGGCACCACAGCGTGATTGGTGATCAACGGAATTGCGGGATGATTTCCTTGTCGTACCATTCGATCCACTCAAGGCAAGCCTCGAAGGTCGGCAGGCGCGGCGGACGTACCTGGACGGAAGTTGCGCCGGCCTTCTGCAGTGACTCGACTTCATGCAGCACGCTGTCGCGGTCGGCGGAAATATGCGTCTCGCCCTTGTCGATATGCGCGTCATTAACGTTGTAAGCCGTCGTCGTGCACATGAATTCGAAGGTGTCCTTCTTGGCCTCGAACTCGGGCAGAGTCTTCATGTACTTGATGCAGTCCGGCAGGTCGGCCGCCGTCACCAGCCATGGAATCCAGCCGTCACCCAGCTTGGCGGCGCGGCGCATGGCCGGCTTGGAATTGCCACCGATGAAGATCGGTGGATGCGGTTTCTGCACCGGCTTCGGTTCGATGACGACATCGCTGAACTTGACATACTCGCCATTGAAGGTCGGCTTGTCGGACATCCAGGCTTCCTTGAGCGCGGCGATATATTCGTCGGCCATCGGACCGCGCTTTTCGAACGGCACATTGAGACAATCGAATTCATGCTGCAGGTGGCCAACTGCGGTGCCCAGCGTAAAGCGGCCACCGGCAATGAATTCCATGGTGGCGATCTGCTTGGCCAGCAACAGTGGATGGCGATACGGCAGGACCAGAACGAAGGTGAGCATGTGAATACGCTGAGTGGCACCCATCAACACGGAAGCCGCGGCGATGCCCTCGACAAAGCGCGTGCCCATGTGCTCGGCCATCGCGTTCGGCATGACGATGTGTTCGGGAATGGTCAGCCAGTCCCAGGAGAGGCTGTCGGCCTTGCGCGCATAGCGCAGGATTTCCTTACTGCCGGCATTCGGTTCCCAGGGCGCCATCGCGGGCGGGTAATTGTCCATGCCGCAAGCGGCCAATGCAAATTTCATATGCTTGTCCTCCAGAAGTTAAACCAGAAATTGCTCAAGGACGTTACTTTACAGCCTGCAGTGCCGGTTTTCCAGCGCTCAATAAATGATCTTGCGTTTCACCAACTCCTGATACCGCGTTTCAGACAGGCCAAGAATATCCTTGAAGACATGGTCGTTGTCCTGTCCAATCACCGGACCGGGGCGCACCGCAGCCTCGAAACCGCTGGTCTTGACGTAAGCACCGTAGATGGTTTCCTTGAAACCGAGCGGATGGGTGACTTCAACGAAGGTCTGGCGCGCCTTGTAGTGCGGATCGTCGAGCAGGTCAGCGACATTGAGCACCGGTGCAGCGGCGACGCCATGGCTTTGCAGCAGCGTGGCGAGTTCGCGATCATCGAACTGTGCCGTCCATTCAGCGATCAGTGCATGCAATGTGTCGATATGCGCAAGCCGTTGTTCGAGTGTTTTGAACTCGCTGACCTTCAGCCATTCGGGATGGCCAAGCGCCTTCAGCAGCGCCTGCCATTCCTCTTCGGTGGCGACGGCGATACTGATCCAGCGATCGTCGCCCTTGCATGGAAAGACGCCGTGCGGTGCGGCCTTGCCGAGCGGATGCTCGTTGCCCTTCGGCCCGCCGCTGCGGCCGTTGAACACGTAGTCCATGTAGGCCGGACCGACCATTTGCATGATGGCTTCCTGCTGCGAAAAGTCGACGTGCTGACCCTCGCCGGTATTGCGCCGGTGATTCAACGCTGTGAGGATGGCGAAGGCGCCGAAGATGCCGGCGTAGGGATCGGAGAAGGCGTTCTCAACAGGAATCGGGTCGCCGCCTTTGTAGCCGACCAGACTGTCGAGGCCCGTGGTGGAAGTCAGACTCAGACCATAGGTACGCACATTTTTCAGTGGGCCATACAGACCGGTGGCCGGCATCGAGAAAAGGATGATGTCCTGCTTGATCTGCTTCAGCGTGTCATAACTAAGACCAAGACGCTCCATCGCGCCGGGGCCAAAGTTCTCGATGACGACATCCGACTCGGCGATCAGCTTCTTGACCAATTCGAGAGCTTCGGGTTCCTTGAGATTCAGCGAGACCGAACCATTACCGGCCCAACAGGCGTGGTTCGACAGGCTGCGGTCGGGGCTCGGTTCACCTTCGGCGAAGGGCGGCAGGTTGCGCGTCAGATCGACGCGGGCGCGCGATTCAACCTTGAACACTTCGGCGCCAAGAAAGCCGAGTGTCTGACCGACCACCGGCCCGGCCCAGACCCAGCCGAAGTTGACCACACGGATGCCCTTGAGCGGTAGAGAATTTGCCATTTGCGGTCCCCTTTTCAGATGGCGCCCTGCTTGCGCAGGGAATTGATTTCTCCGGGTGGCAAGCCGAGCAGACTGCCATACACGGCGTCGTTGTGCTGGCCGAGCAGCGGTGCCGGCATCGTCGCACCGCCGGGACTGGCCGGCAGCTTGAAGGGTGCGCCGAGATTCCTGACGCGACCGAGTTCCGGATGGTCGATATCGACAAAGTAATCACGTGCCTTGAGATGTGGCTGCTCCGCCGCCTCGGCGACGGTAAACACCGCGGTAATCGGACAGCCGGCCGCCTGGCATTTCTCCATGATCTCCATCTTGTCGCGCTCCATGGTCCATTCGAGCAGAAACGAATAAATGACATCGGCATTTTGTGCGCGAGTGTACATATTCTGGAACATGTCGAGGTCGGCCCAGTCGGGATTACCCAACACCTTGCGCAGACCGTTCCACTGGCCGGGTTCCAGTGCCAGCATCCAGACATGGCCATCGCGGCAGGGCAGGATGGTGGCCGGTGCACCGAGCGGCATGCCAACGCCGGTACGTTTGTCGAAACGACCATCCTGCGCGTAGCCGCCAATGTTCTGACCGCCGACGAAGGCTGCGGCGATGGCTTCGGCACAGGAAACATCGATGAGTTGTCCGCCACCGACCAGATCACGCCCATACACCGCCGCCATGCCCCAGGTCGCGCCACTCACCGCACCGAAATAATCAGCGGCGAAGGTGCCATGCTCGAGCGGCATCTCGCCGGGACGGCCACAGTAGCGTGAACTCGCACCCGACAGATGGTAGGCGTTCAAGTCGTAGCCATTCCAGCCGCTATAGGGGCCGGTCTGGCCGAACGGTGTGATCGAGATCACCACCAGTCGCGGGTTGATCGATTTGATGCTGGCATAGTCAAGATTCCACGCACGCATCTGTTGCGGCAGGTTGTTCTCGATCAGTACGTCAGCCCAGGCCAGCAAATGTACAAACAGTGCACGACCGGCCGATGTGGCGACATCGCAGGTGACGCCGCGCTTGTTGGTGTTGTTGATGAAGTAGAGGCCACTCTTTTCAGCATGCGGCACGTCATCGGGAAACGGGCCGGCGCGGCGCGCGGCGTCACCCGCCGGCAGTTCGACCTTGATGACATCAGCACCGAAATCGCTGAACAGCCGGGCGCAGTATGGCGCGGAGACCATCTGGCCGAACTCGACGACCTTGATGCCGGCAAGGGCACCCGGCTTGTTTGCAACTCCGGCAACGGGAGACTTGGCTTCAGACATTTGACCTCCGTGACAAAATAGTCAACTGCGACATGGCGTCGCCACGAATTGCAGCAGACGCTCTGAACTCTCGGAGCAGTCGCGTACCGAACCCTGGATACGTAAGGCACGCTCAACCGCTCCGGTATTGTAGGAATAGCAACTGCCGAGCGGCATACCGTCGGTGCTGGCGGGATGCTGTTCGATCGGTTCGTAGCTCCAGCGCCGCGCCTGTGCGACGAAATAGCCGCGCTGCAAGGCCTGCGCCGCTTCGAGCGGCATGCCGCTGAACGTTCCGGTTGCCCAACCAAAGAAACCGCGCATCACCGGCTTGCCGGCCAGTTCGGCGGGCGTCTCAATGTTGTGAGCGCGGATCGACCATTCATGTATGCGCTGTCCGTCGCAGTCGATGCGCGCATGCGTCACGTCATCACACTCATCAGCGACAGCGATGTCGTAAAACCGCTCGCTGCCGACATCATGGACATGCGCCGCAGCAAGCAGGGACATGTCGACCATGTGCGTACAGTTGTTGGCCTGCGGCAGTTGCTCGCGCAGCGCAGTGGTGGTTTCTGCCGCATTTTCCAGCGACCGGCCGATGATGTGTTGCACTCCACGCATCGCCTCGGGACAGGTGGTAAACGGAAAGCGCACCGGCTCGACAGTGACATCGGTGATCTGCCTGCCATCGTGGTGCAGTTGCAGGCGAAAACCGTGGTTGCTGTCTTCCAGTTCGACTTCGACCAGGCCTTCCAACGCGCGCCAGTGCAGGCGACGGCGGAAGACGCCTGCGCCATAGCCGGGGTTAGGTGAGCCCATGCGTCATTCCGGATATTTTTGCCACAATGAACACCTCTAGGTCCTTTCGGAGCGCCCTTCCCGCACAAGCGGAAATTCATTACACCGTAAATGGATCGGGGATGGTGCGCGGCAAATCCCGGTCGAGGATATCGGCAGCGACCAAATCTTCCAAATGGCTCTTGTCCCACCAGTTGATCTGCAACTGCTTGGCACGACGGTAGTAGAGCTGGATGTCATAGTCGAGCGTGAAGCCGATGCCGCCATGCACCTGCTGCGCCATGTGGGTAACCTCACGGAAGGCACGACAGGCAAACAGCTTGGCCATCGGCGACAGACGCGCGATGTCCTTGCCGGCATCGCGCGCCCAGGCGGCTTCCAGCACCATCATCCGGGCGCCATCGACAGTGGCACTGGCATCCGCCATGTCGTGGGCAAGCGCCTGGAAGGCACCGATCGGCTTATCGAACTGCTGGCGCTCCTTCGAATAGTCCACGGTGATCTCCAGCGCCCGCTTGGCTCCACCGGCAGCGTACGCCGCAAGTAGAATGGCGCCGTCATACATGGCAGTGTTCCAGGTCTGCCAGCCACTTTTTTCCGCACCGAGGCGATTCGCCACGGGCACCACGACATCCTTGAAGGTGACACGATATTGCGTGTCTGATGCCATTGACATTTGCTGGTCAAGCACCACGCCGGGCGCATTCGTGTCGACCAGCAACAGATCGATATCCTGTTCGCTATCGCCAGTACGCACCAGCACCAGCAGCTTCTGCGCCGCCTTGCCGTAAAAAACGTGGCGCTTGATACCGTTGAGGCGATAACCGTCCGCACCCAAGGTGGCACGCATCTGCACACCGTTTGGGCCGTAGCCATTGTCGGGCTCCATCCAGGCCGGCACGACGATCATTTCACCGCTACCGATCGCCGTGAGGATTTCTTTCTGCTGTACCGGACTACCGGCACTGGCAAGCACCAGCGCACTCATCACCGAACTGGAGAAGTGCGGCGTCGGTGCCAGGGTGCGGCCGAGCTCTTCGTAGATCACTGCACAATCCACCATGCCGAGGCCCATGCCGCCGAAGTCTTCCGGCACCAACACGCCGGTCAGACCGGTCTGCTGCATCTGCCCCCACAACTCGGGAATACCGAGCGGATCGTTTTCCATCTTGCGGACCACAGCCATCGTGCTGTAGTCACGGCACAAGTCGCGGGTCATGTCGCGGAACATGTTTTGTTCGTCGGTAAACTTGAGATCCATCGCTAGCCTCTTGTGAAATTCGTGGAAATGTTTGCTTGAGTTTGTGTCACTCGGTGAATCAGGGTTTCCAGCGTTCGCCGCGGCGCTGCCAGGGATTGTCGCTGGCATCAACCGGCACGGCGACGCGTGCCTGGCATTCGGTGGCCACCTTGCCGGCGACTGATACAGCGAGTTCCAGGTCGATCCAGCCACAGCCAGTCTCATCGACGGCGGCCTTGACGACACGGCCGCCGAAAGTCATGTCGTCATCGGGAAATACCGAACTCTTCATCTTGAACTTCATGCGGCCAAGACGACCTTTCGGACCGGTCCAGTCAGTTATGAAGCGCTCGAACCAGGCGGCATTGGTCGGCGTGTTGATGAAGATATCCTTGAGGCCGTTTCGATTTACAGCGAAATCCTTGTCATGATGCATGGGTCGCCAGTCGCGGCTGGCCATCGCACCGAGCACCACCAGTGTGGCCGTGACGTGCTGGGTCAACGCCGGCAATTCCTGGCCTTCGGCAACATCCTTGATGGTCAGATTATTCACTGTAGTCAATGTACTCAATGTACTCATTGGCCGGGCTTCCTGTAGCCAAGGCAGGTGTAGGTGTCGGTACCCACCCACTCGCCGCGTTGATTGACGGTTTCGACGTCGATCGTCCAGAAACGACCGCGCCCCACCTTGGTGTCTTTGAGTTCACCCACCGAACGCACGATCTGGCTGATCGTCAATACATCACCCATACGCACCGGCTCGCCAAACACGGTTTCATTACTGGCAACCACGGCCTCAGGCAACTCGAGCAAGCGCTTGAGATCGAAGTGTGTCATCAACGCTGTACGTTCGCCCGTCGCGCCGGGCGCCCAGTAATGCGGACGGAACCAGACGGACAACATGCTCGGCGGGGCAATCTGTCCGCCGGTAATTTCCGCTGCTACCGCTGCATCCCAGAACAAGGGGTTGCCATTTTGCACCGAAGCGCAAGAGTTATAGACATAACCCTGCTCGATCGGGAACTCGGTCTGTTCCACGTAGAGCGGCTGATTAATCATCGCCAGAACTTCGTTAGGAAGATCGGCTGCCGATTGCTGTTCATTGGCCATCGCTTACTCCTCTCCTTACTCGAGGCTGCCACTGCTGCGCAACGCGGCAATTTCATCTGCCGTGAACCCAGCACGCCGGAACACCGCATCGCTATCCGTCTCACCCGCCGGGCGCACTTGATGCTCGGGTTGCTGACGCTCGCCACCGGCAAGCACCGGGCCAAGCTGCTCGAAGGCACCCTTCTCCGGGTGACGTGCATTCATGAAAGTCTGCCGCGCACGCAGATGCGCGTTGTCGGTGACTTCGGCAACCGACAGCACCGGGGCGATGCAGGTATCGTTACCCGCCAGTGCGGCGACCCAGGCGTCGCGCGATTGAGTCAGGAAGCGCTGGGCAAAGGCCGCACGCATTTCATCCTGCTTCGCCGCGTCGTACTGGCTACCACTGAACTGCTCGAGATCAAGCAGGCGACAGAGGTTCTTGAAGAAGTGACCTTCAATCGCACCGACCGAGATATGCTGGCCGTCACCGCAGGTGTACAAACCGTACCAGGCGTACTTGCCAGTGAGCACACCATTGTTCGGCTTGGTCTCCTCGCCGGTGGCGAGATACTGGTCGAGGTACAACGACATCAGGTTCAACACACCGTCGGTGATCGACACATCGAGGTAGGAGCCGTTGCCGGTCTTCTCGGCATTCAGCAGCGCAGCAATGATGGACAATGCTGCGTGCATGCCACCACCGGCACTGTCGGCCACCGTAGCGCCGGGAATCGCCGGCTTGCCTTCGGCGTCGCGGCCGCTACAGCCAAGGAAGCCACCCACGGCCAGATAATTGATGTCATGGCCGACCCATTGCGCATAGGGGCCGTCCTGGCCGTAACCGCTGGTCGAGCAATAGACGATCTTCGGATTGACCTTCTTGAGCTCTTCGTAACCGACGCCGAGTCGTGCAGCGACACCGGGACGATAGCTCTCGATGACCACGTCGACACTCTTGGCGAGGCGCAGGATCGCCTGCTTGCCTTCTTCCGATTTCAAGTCGACGCGGATCTTCTGCGTGCCGCGTCCCGCACCATAGGCATGGAACACCGGGTCGATCTGCTTGGCACCCTTGGCGGCAACCGGCGCGACCTTGATGATATTCATGCCGTAGTCGGCAAGGATGCGCGAGGCGCGTGCCGCCGGGCCGACACTGGCCAGGTCGAGTACGTTATAGCCCTTGAGGAATGACATACCGAGCGTCCCTGCTTAGAAGTTGCGCGGCAGGCCGAGGCCGCGCGTGGCGATGATGTTGCGCTGGACTTCCGACGAGCCACCACCAATGGTGTCGATCACGGTATAGGTGTAGCAACTCTCGGAGCGACCCTTGAGCGGCGCATCTTCAGTACGTAGTGCCAACTGAGCGCCGGGACCAACGATATCCATGGTGGTGTCGGCGATACGCCGCGACAGCTCGGTGGCATACAACTTGTAGTGCGAGGCTTCAACGGTTGGCGTCTTGGTGCTATTCAAGGCAGCATCGACAAAGCGCACACCGAGCACACGCGCGACTTCCAGCTCGGTTGTCAGCTGGGCGATCTTCTGACGAATCACTGGATCGTCTTTGAGTGGCTTACCGTCGCGCTTGGCGGTCTTGACGTAATCGCAGAGCAGTTCCATGCGACCGCGGATCGGCGAAAAAGTGAACATCGAAAAACGCTCGATATCGAGTGCCTCGGCGATGTACTGGAAACCTTTGTTGAGATCGCCGACGCGGTAGTCGTCATGCACGAAGACATTGTCGAAGAACACCGCGTTGGTGCGCTCCGCACCCATGGTGTACATCGGATGGATCGTCAGGCCCGGATCATCCATGCGGATCAGGAACAGCGAAATGCCGTGATGCTTCTTCGCATCGGGATCAGTACGTGCACCGACCCAGTACCAGTCGGCGAAGTGCGCCGAGGTGGTGAATACCTTCTGGCCATTGAGCAGCCAGCCATCGTTGTGGCGCACGGCCTTGAGTTTCATGGCCGCAGCGTCAGAACCAGCGCTCGGCTCGGAATAGCCGACAGCGAATTCAATCTTGGCGGCAAGAATCTGCGGCAGGAATTCCTGCTTGAGCTTCTCCGAACCGACGTTGATCAACGTCTTGCCGATAATGCCGACACCCTTGCCGATCTGCGGCGCACCGACGGATGAGAGTTTTTCATTGAGCAGATATTCGTAGAAGCCCGCACCATCCTGACCGCCGTATTGCTTCGGCCAGGTGATGCCCATCCAGCCCTTTTCGGCCAGCTTCTTGGTGAACTCGCGGCGCTCTGGCGTATCGCAGACCTGAGCCATGTTCTCGCGCGTCACGTCCATGTATTTCTGATCGTTGTTCTCCGCGAGAAACGCACCAACCTCACGCAAAAACTGCTGTTCGTCCTTGGAAAATTCAAAGTCCATTGCTCGACTCCATGTATGAATGGCGGAAAAACCCAGAATGTTTTTTATTGTAGAGATCCGCTTCACTCAGCGTCGCAGCCTTGGCGCATCGCAAACGGCCACATTGGTTTCAGATTTGTCCACGGACAGAGGTCGTCGTTAGCAGGCACGAAACAGAGCGGCCTACCCACCGAAACCGTGGGAAGTTCGTAGGTCGGGTTACGCTGCGCCAACCCGACACGCAACCAACCTAACCTAGGTTATTGCCTCTTCCGCGAGAGCGGGCGTTTTACCCTAGCGCCTTGTTCGCCCGAATTGCCGCAATCTTGCCAGCATCATAACCAAGTACATCGCGCAGCACTTCGTCGCTGTGCTGGCCGACGGTCGGCGCCTTGGCCGGCGCCGGCATCTCCTCGCCGACGAACTGCACCGGAAAACCGAGCATGTCGGCGCCGTGCTGCGCATGCGGCAGCACCTTGAAGCGATCCTTGAACTGCGGGTCGTTGACGATATTCTTCGGCGTGTTCACCGGTGCGAGTGGCGTATTGGCCTTGACGCTGAAGTCCAGCCATTCACTCGTCGTGCGGGTCTTGAAGATGTCACGCAGTGCAGCCTGCAACTCGCGGTTGCCGCGCGCATGGTCGGCGAACTTCGAGCCCGGCCATTTCTCGAACAGGTCCATGCGGCCGAGGCCTTCGCAGAAATTTTTCCAGAAGGCCTGCTCGGACGCCATGAACAACACGTGGCCGTCAGATGACGCATACATCTGGTAGCGCACGCCTTCCTTCATGCCGGCGGTGGCCACCGGACGACGCTTGTAGCCGTCGGACTTGTTGCCGGTAACAACATCTTCCGGACGTGCGTAGGCCATGTAGCTTTCGCTGCGGTACCAGTCGAAGGCAGCGGCGGCATCGCTCTGCGCGAGTTCCATGAAGCAGCCTTCGCCCGTTGCGCGCGCGCGGATCACGCCGGCCAGCACGGCCAGGCCACCGAACAGTGGCGCGGCGTTAATGCCGATGCTGACGTGCTCGGGGATGTAGCAAAAACCTTCCTCATCATAAGCAGGCGTCACGGCACCTGACCAGGTATCGTAGGCGATGCCGTGCGACGGCATGTCGCGATAAGGGCCGCTCATGCCGTAGCCAGAAACGGTGCAGAAGACGATTTTCGGATTGATTTTCTTGAGCTCCTCGTAACCCAGCCCGTATTTTGCCAGCGTACCCGGCTTGGAGGCTTCGATAACAACATCGGCATCCTTGACCAGATCGCGGTAGATTTGCTTCGCCTCTTCGAGCTTGAGGTCGAGCGTGATGCTCTTCTTGCCGCGGTTGAGGTGGTAGTGCATCAGCGAGACGCCCTCGATGATCGGCCAGGTCATCTCGCGGATATAGTCGCCAGAAGGCGATTCAACCTTGATAACCTCAGCGCCAAGATCGACGAAAGACGTGGTAATGGCAGCCGGACCGAGAATCGAACTCTCGATGACGCGCAGACCCGCGAGCGGTGGTGGTTGCTGATTCATTTCGGGAAATCTCCTGCGTTTTATGTCAATGGCAATGGCATTACACCGGAAACAGCGTATCGCCACAGGTTGCGTCCACTAAAATAGTCAACGCTGAATCGCTTGGGGTTTTCAGGGGAAGTCTGATCGGGCCGTTTTCATTTCATTTCAGGCCGGAAGCTCGGATAAGTTCCAACGAAAGAAGCATCGTCGCGAATCCGTGAAGACACGGGAAACTGGCGGAAACCCGCAGGAGCGGGGTGCGGGACGCAGGATGAGTTTGTGCGCTACTTTAAATGCGCGAACAGCTTCATGCCAATCTGAGCCGCTACCAGAATAGCGATTATCATGAAAATCCAGAAAAACAGCCCTTTGCCACCACCATCCTTGCCTGAATCACGTGCGGCCGACTGTGCTGAACTCCTGGATGAGTTTGGTTTGCGCTGGGAATTGTCACGAGACAAAGTATCCTTTGACGATGACGGATCGTTCCATGGGCTACTGCCGCCAGTCACAACGGCCTGATCGCCAGCATCCACCATCCGGTGAGCTTCTGTCACACTAATGCCGAGACTCTGCGCCGATTCGATGGCGCGAACCATCTTGTTGCATTCAGCAAGAAACATCAGTTCCTGCGCGACCGGTTGTGGAAAACCCTGGCGTGCACCGTCCCGGGAGTCCATAAACAAACCTTGAATGAGTTTGTCGAGTTCTCGCGTACCCCATATCATGGTAATTTTTTTCAGCAGATTGCCCATTGATTCCAGTGCAGCGATGCACTCGACATCAGGTGCCGGCGATTGCGGTTTTGCTCCCGCGCCTATCGACTCTTGCATGGAAAAAGCCCATGCTTCGCGGCTTTGCCCTTCTGATGGTGTAGTCATATTTTGATGGCCTCCGGCCCGGCTTCACAAAGTGGGTTTCAATCGCCCATTACTCTAACGTAGCAATAATACAACAAAGATGATGTCAATGCGCTAACCAATTATGCAGCTTGCTTGTCAAGCTTTCGGTAATGCAATCCGATACGACATGCACGGATACCCGGCTAGACGGCTGTCTGTGCACCGTCGATGACAACGCCCGATCCAGTCATGAATCGCGCTTCGTCCGAAGCGATGAAAGCGATGGTAGCGGCAATCTCGGCGGGCTGGGCAGGTTCCTGCATCAACGGCACCAGACGGCCGAGCAGGCCGAAATCGGCTTCCGGCGGCGGCATGAATCCCGCAACCAGCGGCGTCATAGTCGAACCCGGGCAGATTGCATTGACACGTACGCCCTTCGAGGCATATTCAACGGCGAGCGCCTTGGTGAACATCAGTACGGCCCCCTTGGTTGCCGAATAAACGGCACCGTAGGGAATGCCGACAAGGGCGGCGACCGAGGCGACGTTGACGATGTTGCCCTTTGTTTCAAGCAGGTGCGGCATGGCAGCGCGGCACAGGAAGAATACGCCATTGATATTGATCGCCATCTGACTGTGCCATTCCGCGTCGGTAATGTCGGGGAAATTGCGGATAAGCAATGTTCCAGCAACGTTGCACAATACATCGAGCTTGCCGAAAGATTGAACGGCAGCAGCCACGGCAGCGTTGCAGGCTTGCACATCGGTCACATCCAGCGTTCGTGCCATGATGTTGAGCCCATCCTTGGCGAGACGTTGCACTTCCTCGGCAAGCAAACTCGCATTGATGTCGCAAGCCAGCACATTGGCGCCTTCGCGCGCCAAGCGTTCAGCCGTCGCCAGACCGATACCCGATGCCGCCCCGGTTACCAGCGCGGTTTTGTCTTTGAACCTTTGCATGGCTACTCTCCCCGAGTTTTTATGGAATCAGGAAAGTTATTTATCAAGTTCGGCAAAATGCACGCCGGTCAACTGTTCCGAAACTTCCCACAGACGTTTAGCGTTAGCCTCATTGAGGCCCGGTTTGTGAATTTTCACCGGGGCCG
>DAOLZE010000028.1:0-15618 GCA_035426125.1 Rhodocyclaceae bacterium | reverse complement strand
ACACTGAACTTGCCGAGAATGAACAGCGAATCAGTAAGTGTCTTGCCTGGCTTGTAAGGACGATCCTTGGCGGTCAGCGCTTCAAAGATATCGGCGATGCCCATGATGCGCGCCTGCACCGACATCTGCTCGCGCGTCAGGCCGTTCGGATAGCCCTTGCCATCCATGCGCTCGTGATGCCCGCCGGCATATTCGGGCACATGCTGCAAATGCTTTGGCCAGGGGAGATGCTTGAGCATCTTGATGGTGGCAACGATGTGATTGTTGATGATTTCGCGTTCAGCTTGTGTCAGGGTGCCCGCACGGATTGACAGATTCTCGATCTCGTCAGCGCTGAGAAAATCCTTTTCCTCGCCATCGACATCACACCAACGCTGTCCGGTGCCAATGGCGGTTACCCTCTGCTGATCTTCGGGACGCATCGCTTCACCACCGACATTGACATGGCGCAGGAAAGTCCGTTCATCGTCAAACTGTGCCAGGCGTGTCTTGAATTCATCCTCCAGAGCATCCTCGGCCAATGCATTCTTCTGTTCACGCAAGGCCAGCTGGCGGCGTAGCTTGGTAATTTCAATATCGCGCTTGAGGACTTCAAAGCGCGTGTCGACGGTATGGATACGGTCGTAAAGAGTATGCAACTTGGTCGACTTGTCGACCACATGCACGGGTGTCGTAACCTTGCCGCAGTCATGCAGGAGGCCCGCGATCTTCAGTTCGTACAGATCCTTATCGCTCATGCAGAAATCGGCGAGTGGGCCTTGCGTAGTTTGATTCACCGCTTCGGCCAGCATCATCGTTAACACCGGTACTCGCTCGCAATGGCCGCCGGTGTAGGGTGATTTTTCGTCGATCGCTACGTTGATCAGGCCGATGAAGGATTCGAACAGATTCTCGAGCTGAATGATCAGCTGACGATTGGTCAGTGCAATCGCCGCCTGCGAAGCCAGCGATTCCGCCAGTCGCTGGTCGGCCGCAGAAAAGCTCACAACCTTACCGGTTTTCTGGTCGATAGAATTGATCAGTTGGAGCACGCCAATGACGGTGTTCTCGTGATTCTTCATCGGAACCGTGAGGAAGGACTGCGAGCGATAGCCAGTATTCTGATCAAATTTCCGTGTACCCGAAAAGTCAAAACCGGCTTCGATGTAGGCGTCGGCGATATTGACAGTCTTCTCGTTGATTGCTGCGTACACGGCGACCATCGAGTTGTTCGGCGCTCCGTGCTCGTTATGTGTGGGCAGAGACGGGAAAGGGATCGGATTGCCTGTGGTGCCGCCGAAAGCGATGTGCAGCGAATCGGTGCGCACAATTTCAAAGCGCAGTTCCTGAGCGTCTTCCGTCATCCGGTAGAGCGTGCCGCCATCGGCATGGGTAATGTCCTTGGCAGCGACAAGGATGATCTCCAGAAGCCTGTTGATATCCCGCTCGCTGGACAAGGCAACGCCAATGGCATTGAGTTTTTCAAGCCGGAGAAACAGGCTGCCGTTGTCGTCCTGAGACGTCATTTAATACATACCGAGCGAATAATCTTCATGTCGGTAATACCCTGCAACACCTTTTCCATACCGTCCATCTTCAGCGTGAGCATCCCGTCCTCAAGCGCACACGCCAGCAAGTCAGAAACCCGCGCATGTTCCTGAATCAGCTTCTTGACCTGGTCGCTGCCAATCATCAACTCATGCAGACCGACGCGCCCCTTGTAACCGCTATCGTTGCATTCGGTACAGCCCTTGGCCCGCTGCAGGGTGAACTTGCCGTTCTTTGCATAAGTTTTCAGCCAGCCATTGAAAACCGCATCCTGACTGCCCTTGCTATCCTTCTTGAACGTTTCGGTGTGCGCCAGTTCAGAACAATATTCGGTGAGGAACAGTTTCATTTCATCCTCAGTGGCGGTATAGGCTTCCTTGCATTTGCACAAACGCTTGGCAAGGCGCTGGGCAAGAATGCCGAGCAGCGCATCGGAGAAGTTGAACGGATCCATGCCCATGTCGAGCAGGCGGATGATCGACTCCGGTGCACTATTGGTGTGCAGAGTGGCAAATACGAGGTGACCGGTCAGAGACGCCTCAATGCCGATACCCGTGGTTTCGGCATCACGCATTTCACCAACCATGATGATATCCGGGTCGGCCCGCAGGAAAGCTCTCATGATTGTTGGGAAATCAAGGCCGGCCTTTTTGTTGATCTGTACCTGGCGCAGTCCCTTCTGGGTGATTTCCACCGGATCCTCGGCCGTCCATATCTTGGTATCGACAGTGTTGAGAAACTTGAGTACCGAATGCAGTGTCGTCGTCTTGCCGGAGCCGGTCGGGCCGCATACGAAAAACAGACCGTAAGGTTTGGAGATTGCCGATTTGAGGCGCTCAAGATTAGCCGGCAAAACACCCAGATTTTCCAGAGGAATCGGCTCGCCAGCCGCCAGAATACGCATGACGATGTCTTCACCACCGACCGATGGAATTGTCGCAACGCGCAGCTCAATGTCGAGGGGACCGTACTTCTTGAATTTGATCTTGCCGTCCTGCGGCTTGCGACGCTCGGAAATGTCCAGATCGCACATGATCTTGATCCGTGCGGCCATGGCATTGCGATAGACGGACGGCACCTCGACATATTTGACCAGGGAGCCATCCTTGCGGAAACGCACCATGGTCTTTTCCTTGCCTGGCGATGGCTCGATGTGAATATCGGACACGCCCTGCTGATAGGCATCGACAATGATTTTATTAACGAGCTTGACAAGTTCATTGTCGGCTGCGGCAGAAACGTCGCCTGCCGCATCCATTGCCGAGATATCGTCGTCTTCACCTTCCATGCTCGACAACAGATCGCCAACGGAAGACATGTCGGTCTCGATCTGCACTCCGAAGAGCAGATCAAGATTTTGCTTGAATTCGAAGTTGGTGGTGACGTGATAGATCAGCTTGCTCTTCGGAAAAACGTTACTGACGATGCGCGAACTTTTCACCTGTTCAGGGTCGATGGTCAGTATCAGAATTCCCGACGGGCCTTCTTCGATCGGCAACCAGAGATTCTGTTCGAGATATTCGCGCTTGAGATTTTTCAGCAAGTCCATCGGCTTGATGCGGTCATGCTTGTATGCATCGTATGGAACGTTGAAGAACTTTGACAAGGCTGCACCGATCGCTGACAGTTTGACCTGAAACTCGCTGGTCAGCACCTCCTCGATATCAAGGTTTTTGCGGCGTGCCGAACGAATCGCCAGATCCATTTCCTGAGCCGAGATGACCGCATCCGCCACCAGCGGATCGTACTTTGTCTTGACCGATTGCACCGGCTTGGCACGTTGCGAGAAGGCTATCGCCAGGGTATCGCATAGACCCTTGAGGCCCTCCTCGACGACAGCGGTAAATGGCTGACCGGTTTTGTTGTTGATGATCTGCACCACACCGAGCAGCTCACCGGATTCAGAAATAATCGGCCCCACCAGCATTTGCTGGGTGCGATAGCCGGTACGTTTATCGACTTCTTTCAAAAAACGCAGGCTCGGATGATGCGACTTGAGTTCGGCATCGTCATAGACATCGCGCAGGTTGATCACTTTTTTTGCTAGCGCAACATAACCGGCAATGCTCTGGTCGGCGATGGGCAGCTTGAGATCCTTGAAGGAATTGAGGCCCGTCTTGAACTTTGAAACAATGGCCGATTTGTCATCGCTTACAGAGTAGATAGTCAAACGATCCGCATTGAAAAGGGTGCAAATTTCCTGCGACAGTTCGAGCATGATCTCGTCGATATTGCTCGTCGCATGAATATTGTTGGTGACTGTCTGGAGATTCTTGAAGAATGTCAGGCGCGTGCCGACATCGCCAGCGTTTTTATCCTGGGTTAGGTTCTGTTCCGTATTCACAATATTGCTGCCTCCTTGCTTGAGCCTTTGTCGCCATATAGCCCGCCTTCCAGAAGGCTGGCGCGAAAACCGCGTTGTGCCAGAAGAAATGCGGCTGCCGCACTGCGCCGGCCATTCTGGCAATAAACAATATATTCCTGCTGAAGATCGAGCGATGCGCAGAGCTCGCGAACCGTATTGAGTGAAATATTGCGCGATCCATGAATACCGTCGTATTGATGCTCGGCGGCGAAGCGCACATCCAGCCATATCGCGCCGCTTGCCGCACGCTGCCACGCTTCAGCATAGGAAATCTTCTGCAGCAGACGACTACGCAACAGTTCGACGAAATCCTTTTTCGCCAGCCGCAACAAAATACCGTCGGTTTTCATGGTCACTGTAGCATTACGCGTCAAATCAGTCAGCAAAGCCTCTTCACCGAAGGCGTCGCCAGCCTTCAGTTCGGCCAGTGTCATCAGCGTTCCCGTGATTAATCGCGTGACGAGGCAACGCCCGGCTTCAATCAGATAATAATAATCACCCTCTTCATCCTGACGCACCAGCGTATCGCCGCGCCGCACCTGGATCCGTTGAAAATGCCTCAGTAATTGTCTGAGATCATCCAGCGGCAATGCATTAAAAGTGCCGCCAGCCAAAGCCTGCAAGGCCATCACGCCGGCCGCCTGGGGGCTTTCATAAGAAACGGACGCATCAGCAATGCCCGTTACGCATTCTGACGGGACATTTTTCAACTGGTTTTGCTGCAACTTCTGCGTTGCCAGTTGCGCGTGAATCAGCATGAATTCGAGTTTTTCTTCATCGAGACAAAGTAATTCGATGTCATTGATCGCCTTGGCCGAAACCAGCGTTTGCCCCCATTTACCAAGAGGCTGTCGGGTGTCCTCGCTGCCGCCAACCAGCACAGTTGTGCTGCCATCGGAATATTGAACTTTCAATTCACCCTTGACGAGATATACCAACTGCCGGGACCAGTCTCCAGTGTCAGGGGTCGCCTGACTAAGCTCGAAATGATGCACAAAAAGCGGCAACAATTCCTGCAAACATTGCGCATCGAGCTCGCCGAGCGGACGTAGTTCACGCAGAAATTCGACATCGATCAGGGTGGGATTACTCATAAATTCAGAACTCGAATATATGATTGTTTTGCAACATGCGCGGCCTGAACTCGCCGATACAATCCTCGATTTCCTGCATCGTTAATTCAATCTGGCCGGGTTTCAGATGGGTGATGTACAGATCCGGATCGTGTTGCAGATTGCTCAATTCCTCAGCCAGCATCCTCGGACAAAGGTGCTTGGAGGCTGTTGCCAATTGAAACTCGCGGTTTGAGAAAGCGGTTTCGATAATCAGGTAACGCAGATTCCGGATCTTGTTGACCTCAGACCACAGCTCTCGACAAATTGTCGTATCACCGGTGAAGACCAGGCTGGCTTCTTCAGAGTCCATCTGATAGCCAACCGCCGGAACCGTATGATTTGCCGGCAGAGCAGAAATTGTGCGTTGACCGAACTTCATCGGCTGTGCGAGCTGGATCGCCTCAAAGCGCATAAAGGGTTGCTTGGCCGAGGGAATCTCGGTGAAATCCGGCCAGATCGCCCAGTTAAAAATATGGTTACGGAGGATATCGATGGTCGCCTGCGTCGCATAAACCGTCAGCGGCTTGTTACGCAGTTCGCCGACAGTATCAACGATGAACGGCAGGCAGGCAACATGGTCAAGATGCGAATGGGTAATGAATACATGATCAATCTGCACCAGCTCGGCGATGGTTAAATCGCCGACGCCGGTTCCGGCATCGATCAGGATATCGCGGTCGATCAGCAACGAGGTGGTGCGCAAATGCCGCCCGCCGATGCCTCCACTGCAACCGAGAACGCGAATTTTCATGCTGTTATTTGGTCAGATAGTTTGTCACGCCGTCCCAGCCATCCCCAGGTGGATCCTTGCGATATTGGGTAATGTGCTGCATATAGAGATCATACAGATAGCAAGGAGCCATGCGCGACAGATTGAGTAGCGCAACCTCTGCCTGATCCCAATCCTGAGCGCGATAATAACGCAATGCCTGATTCCAAAGTTTGATCTCGTCAAGTTTGTCCTTGGCGACTTCGCCATCGGCACCGATCGGCTCATAAATGGCGATCGGCTCGGACTTGCCCTTGACACGAACCCGGTCGAGTTCGCGAAAAACAAAATCCTTCTTGAGTCGCTCCCGCGTAATCTCACCAACAATAATGCCAACACCATATTGTTTGGTGAGCCCTTCAAGGCGCGAACCAAGGTTGACCGCATCACCCATCACTGTATAAGACTGCCGAACCGGCGAACCCATGTCGCCGACCGTCATCCCCCCGGTGTTTACACCAATACCGATCTTCAATTCCGGCCAGCCCTTCGCCGCCAGATTTTTGTTCAATTCTGGCAATGTCTTCTGCATTTCAATCGCAGTCAGCACAGCATTTTTGACATGCTCCACATCCTCGACCGGCGCGCCCCAGAAAGCCATGATGGCATCACCAATGTATTTATCGAGAGTACCCCGATGATTCCGTACGATCGCGGTCATCGCGCCAAGGTATTCATTCATCAGGTTTGCCAGTTGAGCCGGCTCCAGTCCCTCCGAGATGGTGGTAAAACCACGTATGTCGGAAAACAGCACCGTCAGATCGGCCTTGCGTCCGGCCATGCTGTAGTTCTCCGGATCGCGACTCATTTCTTCCACCAGTTCCGGCGGCACATACTGACCGAACAGGCCGGTCAACTGACGTTTGCTATGTGATTCGACAAAATAGCCCCATGACATGTTGATCGCATATAACGTAAATACGAGAGTTAAACCCGAAGCCAGGGGAAGAACAAAATTGGCAAAGCGCCAAAACCCCAGATTCACGCCAACCAGGAACAGCAATACCAGCAAAGCAACGATGCTTGCACGCGATGCGGAAAGTCTCGGTAGTAGCAGCACCATCACACCACCGGCAAGCAGCAGCAAAATAATGTCGGCGCCGAGCGCGTAAGGCGGCTTGATCTTGATGGTGCCATCAAGCATGCCGGCAATCAGGTTGGCATGAATCTCGACACCTGAATAGGCTTCGCCGACCGGCGTGGCGCGTTGATCCTTGAGGCCTGGTGCGGTTGTCCCAATCAGGACAATGCGATCCTTGAGTAGTCCCGGGCTGATGCGATCCGCCAGCACGTCGGAGATCGAGTAATAATGAAAACTGCCTTCCCTGCCGCGAAACGGCACCAGCGCAGCGACATTTTCATCGACCGGAATACGCCGCAGGATGCCGTTTTCCGTTGTCAGATCGAGCCACTCCATGAGGTTGTAGGACTTGTTCGAGATACGTTCCTCGGGAAAGCCCGGCACGATTTTTGGAAAACCGAGATAAGCACGTACCATCGCCAGCGACAGCGATTCGTAATATGCGCCCTTGTACTCGACAATCAGCGGCACGCGCCGCACGACGCCGTCAAAGTCCATGAGCGGGTCAAAGTGGCCTGCACCAGCAGCATTTTCCTGAAGCTCCGGCAGATTTCCGCCATGGTTCAGCCAGGTACTGAACGGAATCGACCGTCCACTGAATGTACCAGCCGGCCAGACCGGTGGAGGCATTGCTCCGCTACTGCTGCCATTGGGTGCGCTCGACAGGTAGTAGCCCAGAATCACCGTTTTGCCGTGTATCGCCTCAGCAAATCGTGCGTCATAATCGAGGCGGGGACGCATATCCTTGAGCAGCGTCTGAAATAAAGCATCGTCCTTCAGATCCTTCCGTGCCAAAGTCTCCAGAGTGGCCAAGCCTGAACTGCCATCTGGTTCGGCAAAAACCACGTCGAAACCAAGCTGCCGGATGCCGTAATGATTAAACAGTTTGTCGACTAATTCGGCCAACCGGTCGCGCCCCCAAGGCCACCGGCCGATTTCGGAGAGCGACTTTTCATCGATGTCGAGGATAACAACGCTCTCGTCGACCGTATTTGGCATGGTCAACTTGAGCTTGTTGTCGTAAATGATCGCATCCAGCCGATTGATCAGATCGATCTGATAAAACTTGGCAGAATGACCGAGCAGCAGCAGCAGAACCGCGAAGCTGAGCACATAGCGAACCAGATGTTGCTTCAAGATGCCTCCGCTATCGGCAGAACTGAAGATGATTGGAATTCAAGTTGAGGGAGTCGTCCATGCAGGCACTCAGTACTCAGACACTTGCTGAAAGTGCGCTGCATGTCCGATACATGCCATCTCAATTCTTGAGGAAAAACTCCATCTTGATACCCGCAAGTTCAATAATGTCATGATCATTCAGCGGGTGCGCCTGGGCATCAAGCGACTTGCCATTGACGACAGGGAAAACCGCGCCTTCGACATGGGTGATGAAGTAGCCATGCGGCCGGCGCGCGATTACGGCGACCTGCACACCCGGTTTTCCAAGGGTGCTCAAAGTCTTGGTCAGTTCCATTTCCTTGCCGGCATTCGCGCCAGACAGAATCTGGATCGCCCCGCACAGTACCGGGGGAGCCGCTGGTGCCGGTGCAGGGGGAGTCGGAGTAATCACCGATAGCGGTGGGTTCATTGTGTCGTTTGGCCCCTGGCTGGCCGACGAAGCCAATTTGCCGCCAGGCAACAGATTGGAATGAGTATCTCCCATCGACTTGCCGGCAGGAATTTCTGGTGGCTTGCGCAACATATCAGCGCGCAGAATCATGGTCTTCTCGAAATCCTCAGACTTGGCCTGCTGCGTCGTCGCCTCACCAACATACTTGAGGCGGTACTTACCCATTTCGATGACGTCGCCGTTTTGCAGAAGCTGCTTCTTGACTGGCTGGCCATTCACATGGGTGCCATTGGTGCTGTTCAGATCTTCGAGGAAGGCATCGTTGAGGATGCTGACGATCACCGCATGTTCGCCACTGATGGCCAGATTGTCGATCTGAACATCATTGTGCGCCTTGCGCCCGATCGTCGTCCGTTCCTTGGTCAGAGGAATTTCCTTGAGGAGCATACCGTCCAGACTGAGAATAAGCTTCGTCATAATAATCTTCCTGTTCTAGCTATTTCTATTTGAGCCAGGCCAGCAGGCGCGTCAGCCAGCTGGCCTTGCCACGCGATGCAGGATATTCACTTTTGACGCGAACCAGAATTACTGAAACATTGTCGCGCCCGCCATTGTCGTTAGCCATCTCGATCAGTTGCATCGCTGCCAGGCCGAGGTTGGCAGAAAGCATCTGTACCGTGGAGCCGATATCCTCATCGGTCACCATGTCATTAAGACCATCCGAGCAGAACAAATAAATATCGCCGGGTTGCGCATCATACACGTGGATCTCTGGTTCTACTGCCGGGTCGACGCCAACAGCGCGGGTTACCAGATTTTTGTTCTGTGAATTGCGTGCCTCTTCGACCGTAAGCATGCCGCTGTCAATCTGTTCCTGCAACAGCGAATGATCACGCGTAACCTGACTGAACTCCTCACCACGCACACGATACAAACGTGAGTCGCCGACATGTGCAGTCATCAGGCAATTGTCGAAAAAGGCTGCCATCACCAGCGTCGTACCCATCCCGGCATACTGCGGCTGGCTCTGCGCCGCCTGATATATAGCGTTGTTGGCACGGGCAATTTCGGTTTCAAGAATGACCTTTGCCTGTAGCTGTCCATCTGCCGCCAGATCGTATGGCCGGGTCTGGGCGAAGGCTTCTTCCAGCTTAGTGCCGAGCAGCGTCGTCAACATGCCACTCGCCACTTCGCCGGCATTGTATCCACCCATGCCATCGGCAAGTATCGCCAGACCGAATGCCGGGTTGCAATAAACGGCATCCTCATTGTGCGAACGGACGACGCCGGGATCGCTGCGGCTGACAAATTCCAGTGCCTGACTGAGTTCCATGCCTGCTCCTAAATGCTGAGATCCACTTGATCCGAATCGCCCGCGGTACTCTGCTCATGTATGCCAGCCATGCTCTGACGCAGATCGTGAGCAAGTTCAGCACCGGTCTGGTAGCGCTGATCCGCATCCTTGGTCAGCACCTTGTCAATGACTGCCGCCAAGGCTGCCGGTACGGCCGGGTTGATAGTCCGGATATCCGTGGGGGAATCGTTGGCAATCTTGAACATCAGTTGTGCCATCGATTCACCTTCGAAAGGCAGTTTGCCGCAAAGCAGTTGATACAGGCTCACGCCGAGCGAGAACAGATCGGAGCGCCCGTCAATTTTCTTCCCTGACAGCTGTTCCGGCGACATGTAGCTTGGCGTGCCAAGCACCATGCCGGTTTTTGTCTTGCTCGAATCGGTAATGCGGGCGATGCCGAAATCGGTGACCTTGACGCTATCGCTTTCCGGTTCGTACATGATGTTGGCTGGCTTGATATCGCGATGCACGACATGATTTTCGTGCGCATACGCCAACGCATCGGCGACTCGTGCAACGACACTGACAGCCCGCCCCATCGGTAGCAGGTTGTCGGGCTTGGTGAAGGGGACAAGATCCTTGCCCTTGAGAAATTCCATGGCAATATATGCCAGATCATGCTCTTCACCAGCATCGTACATGGTGACGATGTTCTGGTGATTGAGGCGACCTGCGGTTTCGGCTTCACGGAAGAAGCGCTCCTTGACCTCGACAAGTTCGTCGCCCTCGAACTCCTGCGATAACGCCATCGTCTTGATGGCGACGACGCGATTTATCTTCGGGTCACGGCCGAGGTAGACCACGCCCATGGCTCCTTTGCCAAGTTCCTTTTCGATCTGGTAGCGACCGAGCATCGGCTTTTCGACATTGCCGCCGCCATCAAGCATGCTGGTATTGGTGCGCCCCCCTCCGCCACCGCCGAGAATCACCGTCTCAGACATCTGCTTGGCACGCGTCAGGCGCTGTTCGAGGTCGCGGAACTTCGGGTTGTAATCGTGCATGTAGCGGAACACGGCCTCGGCCTTGTTGAACTGGCGCTTACGCTCGAAATCGAGCGCCAGATTGTAGAGGTTTTCCATCAGATGATTATCGAGCGGACAGCGACGGAACTTGTCGAAGGCTGTGTCGAGTTGCCCCTGCCCCTGATAGGCCAGACCGAGCATGCGGTTGGATTCGGACGATTCAAGTTCGGATTTTTCCTTGCCGCGCTCGGTAAGAAGGAAGTGCTTGGTGGTCAGCAGCAGATGGCCGAGCAGCAGTAGTGTTGCCGGCACCATCAACTGCAGCCAGATGAGTTGTGTCGTCATCAGGATGAAATGCGTACCGAGCAACACGAGCAGAATCCCGCCGGTCAGCGCCGCGCCCATCCCCGCCTTGAGGCGCGGCAGCAGTGCGATCAGGTAAATCGCAACCAGCAGCAGCACACCTTTTTCGGCCCAGAACGCCCAGGTCGGAATGACAAAGAAATGCTCGGAAAGAAGACTTGAAACATTGTGTGCCAGCACCAGCACATCCGGCATGGCCGGCGAGACCGGAGTCGGATGGACGCTACCGACGCCGGCAGCGGTCGGGCCGATCAGAACGATTTTGTCGCGATATTTATCGTAGGGAATCTTGCCGCTTTTTACATCGAAGAACGAATCCACAGGAAAGGCCGGCTTGCCACCGCTATCCTTGTAGAAGAACGTGTTCATGCGCGTATAACCATCGGTGCCGATCTTCAGATTACCGAGCTTCACGGAATCGCCCAGTTGCACCTGGATTTCGTTGACGCCGAGGTTCAGGCTCTTCGCTGCGATCATCAGTGACAGCGATGGGTAAAGCTGATCGAAGTAACCCAGCACCAGCGGCTCGCTGCGGATCCCGCCGTCGATATCGAGCGTCGCATTAAGGTGGCCGATGGCTGCCGCACTCTTGCCCAGAGATTCGATGACCATGGCATCGACATCAGAGGTCGGAATCGGCGAATCGCCGCCGCTGGCCTTGACGGCATTCACCCGGATGTATTCGGGCAATTCCTGATCGGGATGACCGTTTGGCGAACCTAGCCGAAACAGCATCGGCAAAGCAACATTCCCAGCCTTGGCAAAGCTTTCGGCAAGACGTCGGTCGGTATTCAGATTGACTTCCGCATCGGCCAGCACGGCACCGAACTGCTCGAGTGGCGTCGCAGGCGCTGGCGGGACAACCGCCGCATTTGCTGGCGGAACTGCTGACACAGGCGCGGCCGGCACCCCGGATGTGGTGGGGGCAAGCGGCGAGCCGCCTGCCTGCCCGTAAATATCGATCAGCTTGTTGATATAAACAAGACCGGGGTCGATCTGCGGCTCGGAATAGAACACGGTCGTCGCAATGACCTTGGCCTTGGCAGCGGAAAGTTTGTCCACCATATCTGCCAGTACTTCGCGCGACCATGGCCAGCGGCCAATGTTGTCGAGGCTTTCCTTATCGATGGCAATAACGGCGATTTTCTCGCTCGGACTGCGCGTAGTCGCGGCGACACCAATGTCATAAGCCTTGCGCTCCAAGCTCTGCAGCAGATCACTGTTGCCGGCAAACAGCACAACTGTGCTCACGGCAAGGCCGATGAACCAATCATTCTTCCAGAAATTTGCCTTGCTCATGTCGCGCATGCTCCCCTGCCGTACGGCGTCATATTCCTAAGCAATAAGTCCATATGGAAACATGATCATAATTCAAATTGTTACAGTCAAACATCAACTCAGTCAAATATTTTTGCATAGTATTGCCGCCCCCTGGCCGTGAAATCTGCGCTGCACACGGAAGAAACAAAAAAAAACCGCGCCAACAATGCATTGGCGCGGCCTTTTGAGCAACTAAAACTTACAACAGCGACTTGAGCAGCTTACCCATTTCAGCCGGGTTGCGCGTGACCTTGAAACCGCAGGCTTCCATGATTTCAAGCTTGGCATCCGCCGTATCGGCACCACCGGAAATCAGTGCGCCGGCATGGCCCATGCGTTTGCCCGGAGGGGCGGTGACGCCGGCGATGAAACCGACGATCGGTTTCTTCATGTGAGCTTTGCACCACAGCGCGGCTTCCGCCTCGTCGGGGCCGCCGATTTCTCCGATCATGATGACAGCATCGGTGTCCGGATCATCATTGAACAGACGCATTACATCGATATGCTTGAGGCCGTTGATCGGATCGCCGCCGATACCAACGGCGGATGACTGGCCGAGGCCGAGTTCAGTCAGTTGACCGACAGCTTCATAGGTCAGCGTGCCGGAACGTGAAACGACGCCGATGCGGCCCTTGCGATGGATGTGACCAGGCATGATGCCGATCTTGATTTCGTCGGGCGTAATCAGGCCGGGGCAATTCGGCCCGAGCAGCAGGGTTTCCTTGCCACCGTCGGCCACCTTGGCCTTCATGCGGTTACGCACTACCAGCATGTCGCGCACCGGAATGCCCTCGGTGATGCAGATCGCCAGATCGAGGTCGGCTTCAGCCGCTTCCCAGATGGCCTCGGCGGCGCCCGCCGGCGGCACGTAGATTACCGAAACCGTGGCACCGGTTTCCTTGGCTGCTTCCTTGACAGAGCCATAGATCGGAATATCAAAAATTCTCTCGCCAGCCTTCTTCGGGTTTACGCCGGCGACAAAACAATTCTTGCCATTGGCGTATTCCTGACATTTCTCGGTATGAAACTGGCCGGTCTTCCCGGTGATGCCCTGGGTGATGACCTTGGTGTTTTTGTTGATGAGAATCGACATGGTTGCTCCTTACTTGCCGGCGACGGCAGCGACAATCTTCTGCGCCGCGTCCGCCATGTTGTCGGCGGAAATGATGGGAAGGCCGGAACTCTTGAGAATTTCCTTGCCAATATCCTCGTTGGTGCCCTTCATGCGCACCACCAGCGGCACGCTCAAATGGACTTCCTTGGCCGCAGCGACGACACCGGTGGCGATGGTGTCGCACTTCATGATGCCGCCGAAGATATTCACCAGAATGCCCTTGACCGCCTTGTTGCGCAGCATGATCTTGAAGGCCTCTGTAACCTTCTCGGTGGTGGCACCGCCACCAACATCGAGGAAGTTGGCCGGCTCTGCGCCAAATAGCTTGATGGTATCCATGGTCGCCATCGCCAGACCGGCGCCATTTACCAGACAGCCGATATTGCCGTCGAGCGAAATGTAGGCCAGATCAAACTTGGAGGCTTCGATTTCGGCCGGATCCTCTTCATCGAGATCGCGATAGGCGACGATGTCAGGATGACGGAACAACGCATTGGGATCGAAGTTGAATTTTGCATCGAGCGCCTTGATGTTGCCGTTGCCTTCCAGGATCAACGGATTGATCTCGGCCAGCGAGGCATCGGTTTCCATGTAGCAGGCGTACAGGTTGCGGATCTGCTCGGTCGCCCGGGTAATCGAGGCGGGCGGCACACCGATGCCGTGGGCCAGGATGCCGCACTGCTTTTCGGTCATTCCGACGAGCGGATCGACGAATTCCTTGAGGATCTTTTCCGGCGTCTTGTGGGCGACTTCCTCGATGTCCATACCGCCTTCGGAGGAAGCCATCACCACCACCTTCTGCGAAGCGCGATCGGTCAGCACGGCCAGGTAGTATTCCTTCCTGATGTCTGCGCCTTCCTCGATCAGCAGGCGATTCACCTTTTGGCCCTGCGGTCCGGTCTGGTGCGTCACCAGCTGCATGCCGAGAATCTCGCCAGCGTATTTGCGGACTTCATCAAGCGACTTGGCGACCTTCACGCCACCGCCCTTGCCGCGGCCGCCGGCGTGAATCTGCGCCTTGACGACCCACACCTTGCCGCCCAGTTCGGTCGCTACCTTGACCGCCTCCTCGACGGACAGCGCGGGCTTGCCGCGCGGTGTCACGACATTGAACTTCCTCAATAGCTCCTTGCCTTGATACTCATGGATCTTCATGCGTTTTCCTTGCTGTTAAAACCAGATGAAACAAAAAAAACCGCAGGCGCGTTGTTGCACTACCGGGCGCCGGTTCCGTTCAGTCAATATCCTGACCGCGGTACCAGCGCGGGTAATAACGCCTTACAGTCGCCGTAGTTGTCTCCAGGGCATGACACTTATCCAGCGGAAAAGGCTTGGTCCCTGGCGCATGTCCTTCCGTTTCAGTCATATCGCTGGCGAAGGTCTGAAACGCCGCCGCCGGCAACACCACCAGCAATTCAGTGAGATGCGAACAGCCTTTCACAGAACCAAAAATTTCACCAATGCGGCGGCGAAAATTGTGCATCAGGTTCAAGCCGACGATTTGCTGGTAGGCCGGGGCAATGGTGTCGCACCCGCCCGGATAAGGAACGGCATCGGAACAGACGAAAGCAGCGAGGATGTTGAAATCCTTGTCGATCGTGATTCTGATGCTCATGTCATGTACCGGCTCGCCGGTCGGGCGGACGCCTGAACCGAGCGAGTAATCGTGATCCTTGATATCCGTCAGACGGCCTTCGATATCCCATAAGCCATCTTCGCGCTTCCAGCCCTCAAGCGTGATGCGGCGCGTATGAACCCGCTTGCGGACGGCAGTGGATGGCGGAAATGGCATTTAAAGCAGGCGCTGGCACAAACGATATGATTATTGCAGCGCAAAATGATAGCACAGGAACAGGGGGCCCGTCGCAGCCACCGGCCTGCAACTACACCAGACGCAGCTACTCAGTGCTTGCCAAATCGCCGCCGCGCCGGCTCGATCGCCGCCAGGGCATCGCTCAGCTGCATGGTCGCCAGCGATCGACGCGCCAGTTCCTGGTAAATTTGTGTTCCCTGGTTTTTTCTCGCCATCTCATCGGCCGTCAGGTCACGCACCACCCTGCCCGGCACGCCGATGGGCA
>DAOLZE010000027.1:0-15758 GCA_035426125.1 Rhodocyclaceae bacterium | reverse complement strand
GGCATCTTCGTCAATGTGTACGGCCAGCGCTTCATCAACGAGGATGCCTATCATGGCCGCGTCGCCCGCTACATTCTGCGTCAGCCCGAAGGCAAGGCCTGGCTGCTGCTCGACAACGCCATCTTCGCCCGGCCGACGCTGTTTCCCAATGTTGAAGTTGCCGCTGTCGGCGATACCTGGGCGGAGATCGAAAATGAACTCGGCCTGCCCGTCGGCGAACTGGTACATACCGTCGACAGCTACAACCGTCATGCCGAACAGGGCGTTGACCCGCTGCTGCACAAGACTGCGAAATGGCTGAAGCCGCTGGTCGAAGCGCCGTTTGCCGCAATCAGTTATTGCGAGAACGATTACCCCGCAGCCGGCTTCACCCTCGGTGGATTGGCGACGTTGCCCACCGGACAGGTACTCGATCCTGCCGGTGGACTCATCCCCGGCCTGTATGCCGCAGGCCGCACGACCTGCGGTTTGCCGAGCTGGGGCGAAGGCTACAGTTCCGGCATGTCGCTCGGCGACGCAAGTTTCTTCGGCCGTCAGGCCGGTATCCACGTTGCCAAGAGTGCCCCGACGGATATTTCAGATAAATAGAGGAGGTTCACCCATGAGCGATGTCGACTTCACCAAGGATTCACTCTTCCCGGCGCAGCAGGCCGGCTTCAATTCGATGCGCAACGTCACGGCGAAGAACCGCGAAGGCTGGCTCGATCTATTTGCTGCGGATGCTTTGGTGCAGGATCCCATCGGTGTCTCGCCGCTTGATCCGACGGGACTCGGTCATCGTGGCAGAGAAGCCATCGGCGCATTCTGGGACAAGGTGATCGCCAACAATAACGGCATCTTCCGCATCCGCGAGTCTTATCCCTGCGCCAATGAATGTGCGAATGTTCTGACCCTGACGCAGACGCTGCCGAATGGCAAGCCATTCGCCGTCAACTTCATCGGCGTTTATCGCATCGATGACAACGGCAAAATCGCTTCACTGAAGGCCTACTGGCAGTTCGACAAGGTGATGGAAGATCTCGCCGTACAGATGGCTGACTGAGATTGCCGCCTCAGAGAATCGGCGCCAGCCAGCGTTCCGCTTCGCCGATTTTCATGTCCTTGCGCTGCGCCCAGTCATCGAGTTGGTCGCGGCCGATCTTGCTGATGGCGAAATAACGCGCTTCCGGGTGAGCGAAATAAAAACCGGAGACGGCGGCGGCGGGTGCCATGGCGTAGCTTTCAGTCAGAAGGATGCCGGTATTCTTGGTCGCGTCGATCAGGTCGAATAGCGTGGCCTTTTCGGTGTGATCGGGACAGGCCGGGTAACCGGGCGCCGGGCGGATGCCCAGATATTCCTCCTTGACCAGCGCATCGATGGCGAGTTGCTCGTCGGTGGCATAGCCCCAATACTCCTTGCGCACACGCTCGTGCAGCCACTCCGCACAGGCTTCGGCGAGGCGGTCGGCAAGCGACTTGAGCATGATGGCGCGATAGTCGTCATGCGCGGCCATGAACTCGGCGAGCTTCTTCTCGATGCCGATCCCGGCGGTACAGGCGAAGGCACCGATCCAGTCGGGTGTGCCAGGATTGCCCGGTGTGCCGGGTTTTGTGAGTTTTATATTGGGGGCAATATAGTCGGCGAGGCTCTGGTTCGGCTTGCCATCCGGGCGTTGATGCTGCTGGCGCAGGCAATGCAGTGTGGCGCGTTTTGCGCTGCGCGTCTCGTCCGTGTAAATCTCGATGTCGTCGCCGCTGGCGTTGGCCGGGAATAGACCAAACACGGCATTCGCCGTCAGCCATTTTTCGGCAACGAGGCGGCCGAGCATTGTCTTGGCGTCGTTGAATACCTCGCGTGCGGCTTTGGCGACATCGCTGCCAACCTTGGCATCCTCGAGGATGCCGGGGTAGCTGCCGATCAGATCCCAGGTCTGGAAGAATGGACTCCAGTCGATGTAGTTGACCAGCGTCGCGAGGTCGATGTCGTGCAACACGGTGAGGCCCGTCTTTATCGGCGCAACCGGCACATAGGTCAGCGCGGGACGATTGGTGCGCGCTGCTTCCAGCGTCACCATCTTTACGCCCTTCTTGCTGGCGTGTTGTATGCGCACCTTTTCATAATCGGCGGCGAGTTCCGCCTTGTATTCGTCAGCCTGTGTATCCGAGAGCAGTTTCGAGACGACACCAACGGCGCGCGAGGCATCCGGTACATACGCGACCGACTGCGCGTAATGCGGTGCGATCTTGATGGCGGTATGCGCGCGGCTGGTTGTCGCGCCACCGATCAGCAACGGCACCGTGAAGCCCTGGCGCTGCATCTCACCGGCGACGTGGCTCATCTCCTCCAGCGATGGTGTGATGAGGCCGGACAAGCCGATGATGTCGGCATCATGTTCGCGCGCCGCTGCGAGAATCTTGTCGGCAGACACCATGACGCCGAGGTCGAACACTTCGTAACCGTTGCAGCCAAGCACGACGCCAACAATATTCTTGCCGATGTCGTGTACATCGCCCTTTACTGTGGCCATGACGATGCGTCCCTTGGCCACCGCGCTGGTACGCAGCTTTTCTGCCTCGATATAGGGCAGCAGGTGGGCGACTGCATGTTTCATGACGCGTGCCGATTTGACCACCTGCGGCAGGAACATCTTGCCGACACCGAACAGGTCGCCGACCACGTTCATGCCGCTCATCAGTGGCCCTTCGATCACCGCCAGCGGCGGCTGTCCGGCAGCCTCGTTGGCGAGCCTCGCCTCTTCGGTATCCTCGACGATGAATTCAGTGATGCCCTTGACCATCGCATGGGCCAGACGCTCATTGACCGGCAGCGTACGCCAGGCAAGATTGCGCACCTGTTCCTTCGCTGCACCCTTTACCGTCTGCGCGAATTCGACGAGCTGCTCGCCGGCCTCCGGCGATTTGTTGAGCACCACGGCCTCGACTTTCTCGCGCAGCGCCGGATCGAGATCGTCATACACGCCGAGCTGCGCAGCATTGACGATGCCCATGGTCATGCCGGCCTGGATCGCGTGATAGAGAAACACCGTGTGGATCGCCTCGCGCACTGCGTCGTTGCCACGAAACGAAAATGACACATTGGAAACGCCGCCGGAAATCTGCGCATGTGGCAGATTGGTACGGATCCAGCGCGTGGCATTGATGAAGTCCACTGCGTAATTGTTGTGTTCCTCGATACCGGTAGCGATGGCAAACACGTTCGGATCGAAGATGATGTCCTCGGCCGGGAAACCGTTGCCGACGAGCAGATCGTAAGCACGTTTGCAGATGCCGGTCTTGCGTTCAAACGTATCGGCCTGGCCCTGTTCGTCGAAGGCCATGACGATCGCGGCGGCACCGTAATGGCGGATCAGTTGCGCCTGTGCAAGGAATTTTTCTTCACCTTCCTTGAGCGAAATTGAATTGACGATGCTTTTCCCTTGCAGGCATTTCAGACCGGCCTCCAGAACTTCCCATTTGGAAGAGTCGATCATCACCGGCGCGCGCGCGATGTCCGGCTCGCTGCAAATCAGGTTGAGAAACTTCACCATCGCCGCCTTGGAGTCGAGCATCGCCTCATCCATGTTGACGTCGACAATCTGTGCGCCGGCGTCGACCTGGTTGCGTGCCACGGCAATCGCCTTGTCGAATTCGCCGTTGAGGATCAGCCGTGCAAAGGCTTTCGAACCGGTGACGTTGGTACGCTCGCCGACATTGACGAACAGCGAATCCGCACCGATGTTGCAGGGCTCCAGCCCGGACAGACGTAACTTCTGCTCTGCTTGCGCCGGCTTGCGCGGCGTGCAGCCGTCCAGGGCTTGTGCGATGGCGCGGATGTGCTCGGGTGTGGTGCCGCAGCAGCCGCCAGCGATATTGATGATGCCGGCGTCAGCCCATTCACGGATTGCCGCAGCGAGCATCTCCGGCGTTTCATCGTAACCGCCGAAGGCGTTGGGCAGGCCGGCATTTGGATGTGCCGAGACGAAACAGTCGCAGACGCGCGACAGTTCGGCAACATACTGACGCAGTTCGCCGGCACCGAGTGCACAATTCAAACCGAAAGATAACGGCCGTGCATGGCGTAGCGAATTCCAGAAAGCCTCCGCTGTCTGACCTGACAGTGTGCGGCCGGAAGCGTCGGTGATGGTACCGGAGATCATTACCGGCCAGCGGCGGCCGGCGGCCTCAAAGAATTTCTCGATGGCGAACAGAGCCGCCTTGGCATTCAGAACGTCGAATACTGTTTCGACCAGCAGCAGGTCTGCGCCGCCGTCGGTAAGGCCGCGCAGTGCTTCGAGGTAGTTGGCGACCAACTCGTCGAAATACACATTGCGAAAGCCCGGATCGTTGACGTTCGGTGAAATCGAGGCGGTGCGCGAAGTTGGACCGAGCACGCCGGCAACGAAGCGCGGCCTGGCGGGATTTTTTGCAGTGAATTCGTCACAGGCCTCGCGTGCGATGCGGGCGCCGGCAACGTTGAGTTCATAGACCAGCGATTCCAGTCCGTAATCGGCTTGCGAAATCGCCGTCGAATTGAAGGTATTGGTCTCAAGAATATCGGCGCCGGCCGCCAGATATTCCTTATGAATGGTACGGATCAGTTCTGGTTTCGTCAGCAGCAGCAGATCGTTGTTGCCCTTGAGATCCTTCGCATGCTTGGCAAAGCGTGCGCCGCGATAATCCTCTTCCTTGAGGTTGTGGCGCTGGATCATGGTGCCCATCGCCCCGTCGAGAATCAGGATGCGCTGCTGGAGAAGGGCTTGAAGCTCAAGACTGCGGTCGGGTTGCATGGGCGCGGTAAGAGAAAAACAGAGCGTGAATTTTAACATGCGTAGCGCGACGATCGGCCCGCTACCCTTGTTTCTTAAAGGGTTATCGTATTCTGGATACACCGCAAAATGTGCCGCAGGAAATCGACACATCTTTTGTCCATGATGCACAATGCCGTTTTTCAAGTCAGGAGATCACCATGAACCGTCGCGAGATTCTTCAGGGAGGCGTGCTGCTTTCCGCCGCCATGTTTGCCGGACTGGCCGAGGCGGCCGGAATGGAAGATCACGATCACGACCACATGCAACATCAGCATGGTGGCAGTATCAATTATTCAGAACTGGCGCATGCCGCGACACATTGCGTGATGTTCGGCGAGGCCTGCATCGGCCATTGCCTGGAGCTGCTGGGACAGGGCGACAAGGACATGGCCGCCTGTGCAAAATCTGTCGAAGAAACGCTGGCGGCCTGTAATGCGCTGCGCCAGCTTGCCACTTGGGAATCCGTCTATGTGCCACGCATGGCGAAGGTGGTGATGGATATCTGCAAGACCTGCGAGGACGAATGCCGCAAGCATGAGAAGCACAAGCCTTGTCGCGACTGTGCCGAGGCCTGTGCAGCGTGCTACAAGGAATGCGCGAAGGTGGCGGTTTGATCTATTGTGAGGCCGGGGTGTAGCGCCATAACGCAACCAGGAAGATGCACAAACCGAATACAAAAAATCCAGCCATGCCGTAAGCCAGCGTCAACGGGGAGGTCCACAGCAGTGGCGCCAGAATGGCGGCGGTCAGTGCATTGGCGCCGGTTTGTACGACGCCCATGCAGCTTGAGGCGAGGCCGCGCTTCTCAGGGTAGAGATCGAGCGCCAACAGTTGCATGCTGGGCATCGTCAACGCCATGCCGAAGGTATATACAGGAAAGGGCAGGATTGCCCACGGCAGACTTGGCGGCAGCAGCAGATTGCATGTGATGTTGGCGGTGACGGCGATGCCCATGATCAGGTAGCCGAGCACGATGGTGCGGCGCGCACTGAGTCGGCCGGCGAGGCGCCCCGAGAGATAAGCGCCGCCCATCATGCCGGCGACGCCGGGAATAAACAGCCAGGCGAAACCCTGCGGCGAGATGTCGAGATGCTGGATCAGGAACACCGGCGCCGACAGTATGTAGAGAAACATGCCATTGAAATTCAGTGCCATCGAGGTGGACAGGCGCATGAATTCGTTGTCGGAAAACACACTCGTGTAGCCATGCCAGAGATGGCGCGGATGCAGGCTCTGGCGTTGTTCCAGTGGCAAAGTTTCTGGTAGCCAGAGCAGCGTCGCCAGCCACAGGGCAGTGCCGAACAGACAGAGAAAAACGAAAATGCCGTGCCAGCCGAACCAGGCGTGAATCCAGCCGCCGAGAATCGGTGCGATGGCCGGTGCCATGGCGAAGATGATACTGATATGCGCCATCAGGCGTTGTGCCGCTGGGCCGTCGAGCAGATCGCGGACGATCGCCCGGCTGACCACCATGCCGACGCCGGCAGAAACACCTTGCAGCGCACGGCCCAGCCACAGGTATTCGATGCGTGTGGCGAAAGCACAGAACAGTGAGGCCAGCACATACACGGCGAGCCCAGCGAGAATCACCCGGCGCCGTCCCAGCGCATCGGCCAGTGCGCCATGCCAGAGCATCATCATGGCGAAAGGCAGCAGATAGGCAGTCAGTGTCTGCTGCACTTCCAGTTGTGTTGCACCGAGATCGGTGGCGATGGCCGGAAAGGCCGGCAGATAGGTGTCGATGGAAAACGGCCCGATCATCGCCAGTGCGGCGAGAATGACCGGAATCAGCGGCGAAATTGTACCGGCGGATTTCGTCGTCATCAATCGGTAGTCTGCGGCTTGCATCGACGATGCAGCAGCAGGAACAACGCCAGCAGCAGCGACGCGCCGGACAATGTCGCACCGATGTAGAACGACCATGGCACATAGCGGATCACTACTTCGTTGCGCCCCGCCGACAAATGCACCGCTTTACCTAACACCTGCGCGGTATACACCGGCTGGTCGACGCCGTTTACCGTGGCCTGCCAGCCCGGATAGTTTGCATCCGCAAGAAACAGCCAGGCGTCGCGATCGACCGTGACATTCAGCTTGTAACGCATGGCGCTGACGAGGATCTTCTCAATGTGTGGTGCCGCACAAGTTATGCAGGGCAGGCTGGGTACAAATTTTTCCGCAGGCAATTTCTCGACCATCAGAATTTCGTCCTGGGCTGCTTGTAGTGCAGTGAGTGCCTGCTCTGGCGACTCCGCTTCACGCGCTTGCCAATACACCTGGAAACGTGGCTTTGCCGCAGCGTTACGATAGATATAAATATACTGGCTTGGATCCTGCCAGAACGGCGACAGGCCTGGTGCGTTCAGCGGCCCGGCCGAGGAAATATAGCGAATGCCGTAGATGTCGAGCAACCGTAAACCAGGGCGATCGCCCCGCGCTCCCTTGAGCTCCGCCTCGAACAGTGGATCGAGCAATTCTCGCCGCCGCAGTGGCAGGGCCAGCGAGCCATTGATCGAGGGCACGCGCCACTGAAGGCCTGTCGGGAAGGTATTCAGCGCCGCAAGCAGACGGCGGTATCCATTTTCTATCCCTGGCGTCGTTGGCGGCCAGAACACCAACGCACCCCATGGCGAAGTGTCCATGACGTGGTAATCGCGGTAATCCGGTTCGGCAATGATTGCACGAACACTGTCGGGTTGCTCAATGACCTTCCGGTCGTGAAAAACCATCTCGTGCGTATGCAGCAGCGCCGCATCGCCGGCAAGAATCAGTACGGCGCAGGCCGGTAGCCATCGCCGTCGATTGCCTAGGCTCAGCAGCAGGAAGGCCAGCACAATCAGTGTTGGGGCGAGGAAATACCATTTTGAATAGACTGGCGCATAGCTGAAGAAGCACAGATAGGCGAATCCTCCGCCATACAGCATCAGGCCGATACTCGTCAGAGAAATATGTTTTTGTAGTACTCCGCGTAACGCCGGACGCACTGGCCCGGAGAGAACATCAAGTATTGCCGCCGCGGCAACTGCCAGTCCGATCAGTGACGCAGGGATATAGGAATAGGTGCTGCGAAAATAATGTAACCCGGGAATCAAGTGGTAATCGTAGATGACGTAGAAAAGTGGTGAAACGTAGCCTGCGCCGAGATTGAACAGCAGGAAGGCGGCGAGTAGATGTCCGCCGGTACGCGATGGTGTGCGGAAGAACATGGCCAGACTGGCCAGTAACATCGTCACGATGCTGGCCAGATTAAATAAATTGAGGCCTGCAGGATCCTCGCCAAGGTAGAAGTAAAGTAGTCCCTTCAGGTAGAAGCCAAGTTCGCCATGACCGTTGAAATAGACGCCGATGCCAGCGCTGCGTTTCGACTCGCCGACCAGCTCAAACAGCGGCAGTAACTGGATGGCGGAGAGTCCGATCGCCAGAATGACGGCAATCATGCTGCTGACCAGACAGGCGCGCCAGTGCGTGATCAGAAAGATGCGACCTTCGCGCCGGAAAGGTACGGTGACCAGCGATGCCAGTACGTACAGCACGGCTGCATGAGTCAGTTGTGGATAGCCACCGAATACCATTAGTGCAACGGTACCGGAGATTGGTACTGCACGGCGCAGTGAAGGCTGCTTCAGCCAGTATTCCGTCGCGGCGATCAGCCAGGGGATCCACGCCTGTGTCATGGACATCGGCAGATTGTGCTGACTGGCGACCCAGGGGCTCGAAAAAACGACGGCGATTGCGGCGAAGGTTGCCGGCCAACGGCTGATGCCGAGTACCCGGCACAGGCAGAACACACCGCCGCCGCCGGTTGCCATGGACAGAAAATGTACGACACCGAATCCACGTACCGGCTCGAACAACCATGCTGAAAGGATGTTTAGTGGATTGGCGAAACCGCCTTGGCCCTCTGCAAACAACGGATGTCCACCGAAAATCCGGTTCGACCAGAGCAGCGTATCGTGCCCTGCCAAGGCTTGTCCATGCAGCCAGAACAGCGTCAGGCCGTGATGCGCAGAATCGCCGTGGATCAGCAGCTTGCCATCCCACAGTGCCGGTGCCCAGAAATAAACAAGCAGCGTCAGTAGCACGAGCAGGGAACCGCGTCCTTCCGCCAGAGCGGTGAGCAGGGATGCTCTACGGATTCCTGAAAACATGGGCTACCCCGGCAGGAAATAAAGATACGCCATATAAATTACGCGGCGGCACCATGTCTGACATCCGGTTCCGTGCAAAAAGTACACGAAAAAATTGCAGGCATTTCTGGAAAAATTGCAGCAAACATGGAGCGGGTGAAGGGAATCGAACCCTCATATGCAGCTTGGGAAGCTGCCGTTCTGCCATTGAACTACACCCGCGTAGAGCGGCATTGTAAGGCCAGATTCTGAAACGCTCAAATCCCGACGATGGGACTCACATATTATTGCGGTAGGTTCAGATGACCCTGTCGGCGCGCAGCTTTTCCAGTAGTTGTCGTGCGACATCGGCTGGCGCGCCGGTGAGAAATTCGCAGTTACCCTGAACTTCGGGGACGAACTGACGCATCAGAACGACGCCGGGCTTGAGTTCGTCGGCGGAGAGACCGAGCGACGCAGCGCTGATTTCAACCGGCACCATCTTGCGTGCAGCCATTTTCGATTTCGCGCTGGGGAAGCGCGGCACACCGATCTCGTTGCTGACTGTCACCACGGCGGGCAGCACACCTTCGACGACTTCGTCGCCATCGGGAGTGGCACGCGTCACCTTTAGCGTACTGCCGTTCAGGGCGACATCGCGCGCCAGCGGGGCAATCGCCATGCCGAGTTTCTCGCCGATCAGGATCGGCACCACGCCTTGATCGTCGTCGGAGGCTTGGCGGCCGCACAGCACGAGGTCGGCACCGCCGCTGCTCTTGATCCAGGCGGAGAGAATATTGGCGATCACCTGACCATCGAGTTCGACACCAGCAGGATCGATGGCGACGATTTCATCGGCACCGAGTGCAGCGCAATGCTTGAGCAGATCCTTGAGGTCGGCACCGATCGATACAGCGACGATCTTGCAGTCGACACCCGCGTCGCGCAGACGCAGCGCGGCTTCCATCGCCTGTTCGTCGAAGCCGTTGATCAGGCGTGGCACGGCAGCGACGTCGGGCGTCTTGCCGTCGGCGGCCATTTTCAGCTTGCCAGCCAGCGCGTAGTTATTGACGGCGCTTGGATCGAGCACTTCTTTGACGCAAACCACGATACGCATGTTTTCACTCCCAGCCCGCATGGGCCTCATTCATGAAGGATATTGTTAGTTACTTGGGTTGCTGCGATGACATGTCGTCCAGAAACAGACTGTCGGCATCGCACCAGACTGACTGATGCAGGTAACCCTGCGGTTTTACCGTCAGTTCGGCCAGCAAATACCAGCGCCAGGCGTATTTGCCATAGTCGCGGTAGTAGCCTGTCAACTTGCCGACGAAGTCCTGCCGACCTGCATACTTGGTACCGACGATCGGTGCACCGCCATCGCATTCAGCCTGGCGGCCCTGCATCTCGGGAGCGAAACCACTCACGAAATCCAGCCCTTCGAGGGCTGGTTGCAGGGCGTCTGCCGCGTTCTGACTATCAGGCGCTGGCGAATCGATCGAAGACATCGAGCGCTTCTTCGACAATGTCGGAAAGGATCTGCCGCGCCGGCTTCATTTCCGTCACATAGTGGATGCCCTGACCAGCCGCTTCGGTCATCAGATCCTTGCGCTGGTAATCGAGCGAACCCTGGATGTAATTCGACGACAACATCATCTGCAATGGCGGCTTCAGCGGCTCAGGAGCGCCTGGTGCCAGCCACTCATCGTGCCATGGGCAGCGCGTGGTGCGCATAGTGTAGCCGGAGATGCAATTGGAATACATGGTGTCATCGGTCTCGGCTTCGATCAGGCGCTCCTTGAGCGGCAGATTGACGTCGGATTCACGTGAAGCGAGCCACAGCGAGCCGGTCCACACGCCGTCGGCGCCGAGTGCCAGAGCAGCGGCCAGGTGACGGCCGGTGGTCACGCCACCAGCGGCGAGAACCGGAACGCCGGTACCACGCGCCTGGTCGACAACCTGCGGGACGATCGAGAAGGTGCCGATGTTGCCAGTGTGACCGGCTGCATCATAGCCTTGGGCGATGATCACGTTGGTACCCGCGGTGATTTGTTTCTTGGCCTGGCGTGGCTTGCCGACGAGGCCCCAAACCTGCATGTTGAGTTCATGGGCGCGCTTCAGCAGGAAGGCCGGCGAGCCGAGACCGGAGGCGAACACCGGAACGCGCTCGTCGAAGATCACTTCGAGCTGGGCGAGGGCACGCTTCTGGTCAAGACCGCCCCACTGGTGAAGATTCGGCGCAACTTTGGGATCGGGTACGTTGTATTTTTGCTTGATGTGCTGTTCGAAGTCGCGATGCGCCTGTGGAATCATCGCCAGCAGTTCGTCAACAGTTTTGCTTTCCGGAACGGAAGCAGGCAGCACCAAGTCGATACCGAAGGGCTTGCCGCCGATGCGGTCGCGAATCCACTTGATGTCAGCAGCGATCTCGTCGGGCGTGTGCATCGCCTCGCCGAGTACGGCAAATCCGCCGGCGTTGATGACCGCCACGGCAACGTCCTTGCAGTGGGTGAAGGCGACGACCGGATACTCGATGCCGAGTTTGTCGCACAGGGGGGTATGCAGGGGACCGCTCATTTATTCGCTCCTAACAAAACAGGTTATACCTGTCAGCATCGACAAAAATGGATTTACAGGTTTCTGGTTTCTCATGCTCGGCACCTGCCATGATCATAGTAAATTCATGCGGCTCCGGAAATATTGGGCTGGTTTCTTATTTGTCCAACCGAGTCCGAGCGACAATCTATCTCAAAACAAAGTCTCTGCGGATAGTCATGTGCCAAGATGGCCCGAAATGAAATCTGATAGGCCAAATCAGATTCGCCGGGGGTTGCCTGAAAGCCCGGATCGTCATAGACTGCCGAGTCTGTTGCGGGGTGTGCAGGTACTCGGGATTGGCTGAAAATTTCCCCAAAAACGGTGCACACCCTCCCCCATTTTGCAGTCGACTGATCTGGAAATCGCCATGAAATCGGCATCCTTTGAATACCGCACTCCGGCTACTCTCAGCGAAGCCGTGACGCTGCTTGAAACCTTCGAAAACGACGGTGTCGATGTCAAGATTCTTGCCGGTGGGCAGAGCCTTATCCCCATGCTGGCTTTGCGTGTCGCGCGTCCCGAGGTACTGATCGATCTGCGTAAGCTGAAGGAACTCGATTACATCCGCGAAGACCAGGGCATGATTGCCATCGGCACCATGACCAGCAAGCATGCTGCGGCTGTCTCTGCGCTGATCGAAGCGAAGCAGCCACTGTTCCATGCTGCCACGCAACTGGTTGGTCATCGGCAGATCCGCAATCGCGGCTCAGTCGGCGGCTCGTTCGCGCATGCCGATCCGGCTTCCGAATATCCGGCCGTGGCGCTGGCGCTTGGTATGGAGATGAAAGTCGTCGGCCCGCAGGGTGAGCGCCTGATTCCGGCTGCGGAGTTCTTCGTTACTTACATGACGACGAGCATGGAAACCAACGAGATTCTTGCCGAAGTCCGCATGCCTCTTCTGCCGGCCGGTAGCGGCTGGTCGATCAAGGAAGAAGCGCGTCGCAACGGTGATCTGGCACTGGCCGGCGTCTGCGTTACACTGAAGAAGGTCGGCGGTGTTTGCGCTGAGGTGAAAATCGCTGCTTTCGGCGTCAATCCTACCGCCGTGCGTCTGACTGCTGCGGAAGATGCCCTGAAAGGTCAGGCGCCAACTGCTGAGAACTTCGCACGTGCGGCCGCAGCCGGCGCAGCAGCGCTGAACGAGCCGATGTCCTGCATCCATGCCTCTTCCGAGTATCGCCGTCAGCTGGTCAAGACACTGACCGAGCGCTGTCTGATTGAAGCCAATACCCGGGCAGCATAAGCTCATCCATAAGCAAGCGTAAAAAGTACACAGTACATAGAGACATAGAGGTTACCCGATGACGACCAAACACAAGATCAGCCTGTCGGTGAACGGCGTGCGCTATGAGCGCGAAGTCGAGGCACGTCTGACGCTGGCCGATTTCCTGCGCCACGAGCTCAACCTCAGCGGCACCCACGTCGGTTGTGAGCACGGCATCTGCGGTGTTTGCAATGTCCTGATCGATGGTGCTTCCGCGCGGTCCTGTCTGACCTTCGCGGTGCAGGCCGATGGTGCCGATATCACCACGGTGGAAGGACTGCGCAACCGCCAGACCGGCCAGCTGCATCCGATCCAGTCTGCTTTCATCGAAGCACACGGCCTGCAATGCGGCTTCTGCACACCGGGCTTCATGATGACCACCCTCGAACTGCTCAAGGAAAATCCAAATCCGTCCGAGGAGGAAATCAAGGAAGCGCTCGGCGGCAATCTGTGCCGCTGTACCGGTTATCAATCCATCATGGAGTCGGTCAAGCTGGCCGCCACCAAATTGCGCGAACAGCAAGGCGCCTGAGCACGAGGTACGTACCAAAATGTCCATCCCCACCCTGCCCGAACAACTACCGACCAGCGCAATCCGCTACATCGGCAAGGAAGTCAAACGTGTCGAAGACCCCTCGCTGGTCACCGGCGAGACTGAGTTCATCGACAACGTCAAGCTGCCGAACATGTTGCATGCGGCGATCCTGCGCAGTCCACATCCGCATGCGCGCATCGTTTCGATCAACATCAAGGCAGCCGAGCAGCTTGCTGGTGTGCATGCCGTATTGACCGGCGATGATGTCAAGGCATGGAGCAATCCCGGTACTACCGCGCCGGAAGGCTGGGGTAACTATTGCATGGCCGTCGGTAAGGTGCGCTTCGTCGGCGAGCCAGTGGTTGCCGTCGCCGCCGAGAGCCGCTACCTGGCCGAGGATGCGCTGGAGTTGATCGAGGTCGAGTATGACGTTCTGCCCCCGGTGCCGACGCCGGCTGTGGCGATGGCCGATGGTGCGCCGGTGGTGTTCGAGGAGCGCGGCAGCAACATCATCCTGAAGAAGGATTTTGTTTGGGGCGAAGTCGATCGTCTGTTCGCCGAAGCTGATCATGTGATCGGTGACAGCTTCCGCTGGAATCGCTGCGGTGCCAACCCAACCGAGACTTTTGGCTGCATTTGTACATGGGATGTTGTCAATCACGAGTTGACCTGCCGTGGCGCCTATCAGGCACCTCGCTTCTTCGCCCTTGGTCGTGCCACGGGACTTAACCTGCTGCCCAACAAGGTCAAGCTGATCAGCCATCCGCAAGGCGGCGGCTTTGGTGGCAAGGGCGGCCCGCGCGGCACTGATATCGCTGCACTGCTGTCACGCAAGGCCAACGGTCGGCCGGTCAAGTACATCGAAGACCGCATGGAATACCTGCTGGCCGGTGGCGGCCAGTCGTGGGACCGTTATTACGATGCCGAACTGGCTGTCAAAGCTGATGGTACCGTCACCGGCTTCCGCGTCAAACTGATCGATGACCAGGGCGCCGGCTGTGAAGGCTACGGCACCATCTCGGTGGCCAAGCCGATCGCGGCATTCACCGGCCCCTATCGCATCGAAGCCGCGTCGTACGACACGACCATCGTCGCTACCAACCGTGCGCCGACTTACCCGTATCGTGGTTACGGCCCCCCTCCGCACTTCTTCGTGCTCGAATCATTGATGGACATGGCCGCGCGCAAGCTGGGCATGGACCCGGCCGAACTGCGTCGCAAGAACTACATCCGCCCCGAACAGTTCCCCTACACCATCCCGAGCGGCAACGAGTATGACAGCGGCAATTATGCGGCGGTGCTCGACAAGCTGCTCGACATGTCCAATTACAAGAAGCTGCGCGAAGAACAGGCCGCAGCGCGTGCTGCCGGCCGCCTTGTCGGGATTGGCGTGGTCAGCACTGTCGAACCGGGCGTTTTCGACTGGAATGTTTACTCCGCCGTCGGCGTGCCCGGTGTCGGTGTGCCCGAAGGCGCGCGCGTCGCCATTGATGTGTTCGGCGGCATCACTGTCATCGTCGGCTTCGCCCTGCAGGGCCAAGGCCAATACACCGTCGCAACGCAAGTCGCTGCCGACTACTTCGGCGTCGACATGGGCATGGTCAAGGTTTCCATGGCCTCGACCGACGTTGCTCCACCGCATTTCGGACCGGGCGGCAGTCGCCTCGGTGTGGCCATCACCGGTGCCGTTCTCGGCGCCTGCGAAAAGCTGCGGGACATTTTTACCCAGGTCGTCGCCGGCCTGATGCAAACCACACCCGACCAGATCGAGCTGATGGATGGCCGCTTCCGCCTCAAGGCGATGCCGGAAGCCGGTATGGCACTGGCCGAAGTCGCCGGTACCATGCTGTTCCGCAGCGATTTGCTGCCGCCGGGTATCGAACCCTGTCCGGAAGCCACCTCGGTGTGGACTGCGCCGAACCGCAACATGCCTGACGATCAGGGCCGCTGCCGTAGCTACCTGACGGCCGCCAACGCTGCGCACGTGGCGATGGTTGAAATCGATCGCCAGACCGGCCGCACCAATATCCTCAAGTACTTCCTCGTCGACGACTGTGGCACGCGCCTTAATCCGGCCAACGTTGAGGGGCAGATCCAGGGCGGTGTGGCGCAGGGCGTTGGCGCAGCGTTGTTCGAGGAGTACGTCTACAATGATGAGTGCCAGCCACTGGTATCGACCTTCGTTGATTACCTGATGCCGACGATTCACGAAGTGCCGATGACCGAGAAGGGCGCCGTCTGCACGCCATCGCCCTTTGCACCGCTCGGCGCCAAGGGCTGCGGCGAAGAAAATCAAGAGGTATTTCAAGAGCGACAATTTTTGCGAACTCATGTTTTGGGCTTGAAAAAAATGGGTTTGGAGATGTTGGACAGTTGGAGCGATTGTCATCGTCAAGGGGATTTTGATTACAAAAAAATCTGCGCAAAAGTAGCAGCCTTCGCGCAGATTTCTAAAACGTTGAAAAGGA